>JANYBI010000119.1 GCA_025360875.1 Lentisphaerota bacterium | reverse complement strand
CGTTGCGAACGTATCGCTCTAAGCCAACTGAGCTACAGCCCCACGTAATTATAACGAGCCCCTAAAATATCTCAGTTTTAACTTAATTCAAATTCGGGGAACCTATAAAAACTGACAAACGGTTAGCAATGGCCCGATTATGGATTTCGGGAGGTTCCCGATAGAAATCCAAGTCAGTCTTCCATCTCTTTCTGCATTTCCTTCACGAGTTCAGGATGGTTCTTTGTTATACATTCTGGAACAGCACCTGGGGATGGCTTTGTCCCGGAATAGCTGTTTATGTAGAATTCCACCTGTTCCAGATAACATCCGCCCTTGTTCCTCTCCATACATCCCGGACAGATCGGAAGAATTCTTTTGAGCTGCTTCAGGTGCGACATCGCAGTCCCCATCTCAATGCCCATCTTCCTTTGCTTTTCAAGCGACTCATGGAGCTTCGACACCGCGATTGCAGTTATTATGAAGGCACCGCCGCGGATCACAAGGGTGTCCCATACTGCCACTGCCAAGTTACCGTAGCGGTAACCGCAATAGTAGTCGGCCAGGAACCAGCATATCGAGGAGGCGATAGACATCCCCACTCCATACCATCTGCCCATATTCCATGACAGTAGGATTATCGGTATGAAATAAAATATGAAAAAGCCGAGTTCCCCGGTAAAATAGTCAAAATAAGCGATTGAAAGGAGAAGCAATATTGATAAAAAGAATATCCAGTAGTCCTTATAATTCCTATAGATTCTCATTTTAATTCTTCCTGTCAGCCGACATGAGCTCCCTGTTCACCTCAACTGCCTCCTGATAGTATTTAAGTATTGCATTTGCTGATTTCTCATCGTCGAAACCGGCAAAATTACTGACGGCATCCTGCTGGACCTGCACCGCTTTCTCAAGCAATCCCGAATTATAATAGGCCCTGGCGAGAGCATTCAGGCAAAGCCCCTTCTTGCGCCCGACCATGTCGGCAGGCAGTATTTCATTGGCACGTCTCGCAGTATCAAGCGCCAGCCTCACCGAGCCTGTTCCGAAACTCATGTTCTCGGAAATAAGCAGTGACAGGCTGACAAGCGAATCAGGATCATCCTTGAAAACCTGGATGGCCCTCTCATACACCTTCCACTTCTCCTCTGCTGATGCGCCTGTCCTGTCAAGTATTCCAAGCTCAACCGAATAGAACGGGAAATGTCCCGGAAGTTTTTTCTGTATCTTATTCAGGAATTCAATCGCCTCCTTAGGCTTGTTGCGGCTTTCAAACACGTAGAGCTTGCACCTGAGCGCGATATCGTCGGACGGATCCTTGTCCAGAATGTCGTCAGCTATGTTGGACACCAGACCGGTATTGTCCTTCTCCATCGCAATCTTAAGCTCATCCCGGAGACTGGTGATTTTCTTCTGTATGTTGATATCGAACTTGTCAGCTACAATCTTTGCGATTACGCCTTCAAGCTCCATCGGGTGCCCTTTCCAAAGCACTGTTCCATCCTTTCCAATCACAAACACTGCCGGAATACCCGGATCGGCCCCCATGTATTTCTTATAAGTCTTTTTGGCATCGTCCAGGGCGATCCTGTATCCGATATATTTCCTGTCCTCCACAAATTTTGCAACGACGGGCTCCTCCTCGGTCGAAATACCGACAACAACTACGCCATTCCCAGAATATTTTTTCTGGATGTCATTAAGTACCGGAATCGTCTCCTTGCATATTGGGAGCCACGTAGCCCAGAAGTCGAGGACGACGATATTCCGCTTCTCCATGCCTGCAAGCGTAATCGGATCGCCTTTAATCCATTTCTGAACTTCAATCTCCTGCGCCTTATCTCCAGGCTTCAAAGCAAAAAGAGTAAACGGCAGTAAAGCCGCAAACATCACAATACAAAGCTTTCTCATCATCAGGTCCTCCTCGGGCCGGCCACAAATTGTCCTGTTTCAGCAGGCAGTTGATAGTTTAGGTAACTTATAGAAACTAGCATATCGTGCGCAAAAGTAAATTGGAAGTGCGAAAATGCAAATGTTCCGGAATTCGGAAGTTCTTATAAACCTGAGCAATGGCCAGTTCCTGAATTATTGCATGGTCTCAAGTCAAGGTTATCCATATCCTGCCATCGTTCGAGTGATGGAGTTTCAATGGCATGTCGAAAGCCTGCCGCAGGATCTTTTCCGAAAGGATCTCCTTCCTGGCTCCGGCCGCCATCACCTTGCCATCTTTCAGGACGAGTCCCATGTTGAACACCGGCAGTATTTCCTCTATGCGCTGTGTTATGAACAGCACGGACGGGGAACGCGGCTTCCTTACGAAAGAATCGACAAACTCAAGCAGGAATTCCCGGCTCTTCATATCCAGATGCACGCATGCCTCATCAAGGATCATGATCTCGGGATTTGTCATCATCGCCCTTGCTATCAGGACCTTTATCTGTTCTCCTGATGACAGGAATTCAAAAGGCTGACCTGCGAATTTCGCAGAATCAAGGGTATCCATGATCTCCAGCGCCCGTTTTTCCTCTTTAGCTGAAACTTTCCGGTATAACCCTATGGTTCCGTCAATCCCAGAAAGCACAACCTCGCGCGATGTCCATTTGGAAGAAGTCCAGTTCTGGAGGAACGGGCTTATCCAGGCTATTTTTTTGCGCACCTCGAAAATGTCGCAGTTTCCGAATTTGTTTCCCAAGACTGATATTTCAGCGCCGTATCTGGGCCAGACAAGTCCGAGAAGCATCCGTGTCAGCGTTGTCTTGCCTGCGCCGTTCGCCCCGAGAAACCCGAAGATCTCACCCTTTTTTACGCTGATCGATATATGATCGACCGCCGTGAAGGTGCCGAAAACCCTGGTG
>JANYBI010000069.1 GCA_025360875.1 Lentisphaerota bacterium | reverse complement strand
CTTCTTGAAAGGATCCTTGGCATTTTCGGCGACGGACGAGTAAGTCACTGCAACATCTTCCAGAACTGCGGTTGTCTTCGCATAATCAAGCTTCTGTGGCAGATATTCATCGGCTACTTTTCCAAGCCATGGAGAAGCTATCATTCCTGAGGCCAGCATTCCCATTCCGCCCATCAGCGCCAGCGCCAGCGCGCCTCCCTTGGGCACTCTTTCGGAAACGACACCGAGCATTGTCGGCCAGAAATAACATACGCCAAAGGCAAATACGGTTGCCGATATCAGGGCCATGGACATTGTCTCGGCATAGCTGAGCCAGAGAAGGCCTGTCCCGGAAAGGATCGCTGAAGAGACCAGCATTCCTGTGGGTGAAAGCCTGTGCACGATCGGACCGGCAAAATAACGCAGGACCGCCATCAGGCCCGAAATCCAGACCAGTACCAGTATTCCATGCATTCCCCCGGCCTCAAGTATTGAAGGAATCCAGCGGTTGGGTCCGAGTTCAAGGGACGCGGTTATTCCCATGCAGAGGAAAAGTATTATGAACAGGGGACGTCCTAATGTCTCGTGGACCATTCCTTTGAAGGAGACTCCGGACTGCACGCGCTCAGTGACAGGAAATTTCTGTCCAATAAAGAGAATTCCATATGTTATAGTGGGGATAAGAATCAGTGCAAGACGTACCTGGTAAGACATGATTCCTGACATGCCCAGGCAGAAGCACAGGAGCCCTCCTATCACGATTCCTCCGGGGAACCAGACATGGAACCTGTTGAGCATTTGTGTTTTCCTGTCGGGGTATACGGTTGCGACCAGGGGATTGCATACCGCTTCAACGGTTCCGTTCCCTATTGCAAGTATCAGGGCTCCGCAGAAGAGCTGCCAGAATCCATTTGAGAAGATCATCATCAGCGGTCCGATGAGATGGCAGAAGAACGAGAAACGCAGGAGATTCTTCATCCCGAGAAAATCGCATAGCGGGCCGAGGACGATTATAGAAAGGGTGAAACCCCAGAGCGCCGCGCCACCGACCTGCCCTACCTGCTCATTGGTGAGTACGAAGGAGGTTTTCAGCGAGCCCATGATGTCTCCGATTACCGCAAACGCGACCGATGTGGAGATAAGAGCCATGCAACTTCCGATGAAAAGCCTCCTCTGGTGAATTTCCGATAGGGAGTCCGACGTGATTCTTTCTTCAGCCATGTTTCTGTCCTTATCTTATGTTTATGACAAATTCTTCATGCCCGTTTCCCGATTATGGCGCGCAATATAGACTGTTTAACTACTTGAAGCAATAAGGTAAGCTTTGAAAATGGATTAGTAACTTTAATCGGATAAAAAAAAGAGAGACGGTGTCCAGCCGTCTCTCTTTTTTACTTGATTAACTTATTGTATTTAGCCGATGGCTACGGAACCTGTCTCTCCTGTCCTTATCCTCATGCATTCGCTGAGGTCTAACACGAAGATCTTGCCGTCGCCGACTTCGCCAGTGCGCCCGCCTGCGACTATCGCATCGACAGCGGGCTTGACGAAGGCGTCATTGACTGCTATTTCGAGCTTTATCTTCTTGAGAAGGCTTCCTGCCTCCTTGTGGCTCCTGTAGATGGTCGCGACCCCTTTCTGGCGTCCTCTCCCCATCACGGATGTCACTGTCACAAGATGAATCTCCTTCTCCTCGAGTTTCTGCAGGACGTCATCCATCCTGTCGGGCTGTATGACTGCTATGATATATTTCATTTTTCACCTCCTATTCTAATGTTGTATAGGCTGCTTCACGATGTTCAGTGAGATCAAGTCCGACTCGTTCCTCATGCTCGCTGGTCCTGAGTCCGAAAATCTTGTCGACAATCCAGAACAGGATATAGCTGACGATGAAGGAATAGACCATTGTTATGGCTACAGCCTTGACCTGTATCATAAGCTGTCCGGGATTCCCGTAGAACAGGCCGTCGGCTCCGCCTGAGTTCACAAGCTTTGTCGCAAGGAGACCGGTGGCGAGAGCGCCCCAGATACCGCCGATTCCGTGGACTCCGAATGCGTCGAGAGTGTCATCATATCCTAATTTCACCTTGCAGAAGCTGACGGAAATATAGCATATGACTCCTGCGCCGAGACCGACTATGATTGCTCCCATCGGGTTTACGAAACCTGATGCGGGAGTTATCGCCACAAGTCCGGCGACCGCACCGGTGATCACGCCAAGTACGGTGCAGCGCTTGTTGAAGATGAGATCCATGATTGCCCATGTAAGTCCGGCCATTGCCGTTGCGACATGCGTCACGACAAATGCGCTTGCGGCAAGTCCGTTGGCGGCAAGTGCGCTTCCGGCATTGAAACCGAACCATCCGAACCATAGGAGTCCTGCGCCAAGTACTGCGAAAGGCAGGTTATGGGGAGGGGACATCTTATCGGGATATCCGATCCTTTTCCCTAGGAAGAGGGCTGCGGCGAGTGCCGCCATTCCCGCATTTATATGTACTACGGTTCCTCCGGCGAAGTCGACTGCTCCCATTCCTCCGAAAGT
>JANYBI010000241.1 GCA_025360875.1 Lentisphaerota bacterium | reverse complement strand
TGCCGTCATCGAACGGATGGACTGTGACCATCCACAGGTGAGCGACACCGGCTTTCAGCACAGGATCCAGATTTGTCTCATCGTTGAACCATGAAATGAGAGCATCCATCTCTTTTGGCACCAAGTCCCCCGACGGTGCTTCGAAGTGGACCTTTTCGCGGCCATAAACTCCAGATACGACCTGCATCGGATCATCGGAAGCGTTTTTCCGCCACTCGCCTGAAATGATGGTACGCATGCCACTGCGGCCTGTTGGAAAAAGTGACGCATGCCAGCCGCAGAGACGCTTGGCGCTAAGCGGCTGCTTGTAATTTTGCGTGGCATCGAGCATCATCTCCACGACACCATCGATACGCTGGTCGGCTGATGTCGCACCGGCGATATCTATCCCAAGACGGCGCGCCACCGAGGAACGGACTTGTTTCTCATTGAGGTGCACTCCTTCAATTTCGCTTGACTTGACAACATCAAGCGTGATAGTCTGCAAGGTGGCCTCTCGCTGCAAGGAAAAGCCAAGAGACTGCATGTGTCCAAGCAAAAGCCCCTGACGGTGGCGGACTTCAGCGAGGATTGGCGCCAGGGCGACGATATCCCACCTGAATTCAGGCCAGCCAGGAAGCTGATAGATGTATTTGCATTTCTTCATGAAGGCTCAATTATAACCTGCCTTGCTATGGAAAACAATATAATCTCCGCATAATCTGCGGAGATTGGCACGCATATTCTCCGCACGGGGCAGGAATTCAGACAGCCAGTCCGTCCGCCTTGATTCCTCACCGTTCCCAGACTATCTTACCCGCATCATGAAATCAAAATTCCTATCAGCAAATGTTATGAGCTCAGTTTCTTTCACGCGCGACCTCTTTGGTCGCCCAACATTGCGGAGACTCCCACTTCTTGATAGAACTCCTACAATGGATTGCCTACCTAAATATCTTTGCTATCTGAAAGAAGTAGTGAATTAGCAAGATGATGATTAGACCTAATATCAGAGTGTTTCTTAAAATAGTATTGTTCCATGCCTTTCTATAAAAAGATACGCTTTTAAGAGAAGGGTCTACCTCTAGCTCATTAATCAGATATTGGAAACATTCCTTTTCGTTTCCATTCTCAAACTTCATGGACTGCAAACGGTGGTCTCGCTCTATGGCCTTGGAAATGAAAACGTCACCCTCTTTATTATCATTATATTTAAACAAGTATCCTAATAAGAACAAAGTGGCAGGAGAATATAGCACTGCCGGGTGAAGTGCTATATGAGCATTTATTAGAACATCAACAGCCCAATCCTTAGTCTCTTTGTCTGTATTAGCCAGAAGCTTTTGCAGAACCCGACGTACCCCGCTGGCAGATTGTAGTTTATGGATTTCACTCATTGACAAAAAGAGAAGAGCTAAAATAATATATACTAAAACAAATGTAATTACTGATGAGAGTAATGAAAACCACTGAAGAGCTGTAATCACACTCCATAAAGACAGCAACAATATAAACAACAGGCAGAGCTTTCTTTTCTCGTAAAGCCGTCCGCTGTCAGGTTGTCCAGCTATACTTCGCATATACTCCTTGAGGAAGACGGTGCAGGAAGACGTTTCCATGCTGCGGAAGTGACTGATGTGGCATGTGATGCGGTGATATTCTTGTATGGAGCCTTACTTGCATATTACAAACAACTTCACCAGCATGGCACCGTTCTTTGTTAAATTATGAAACTGTCAAGCTTTTACAAAATGCCTTGAATCGTCTACAATAAGCCGACTGCGGTATTTTTTCTCCATTTTCTTGTAATGGTCGATGAGCCGCTTCGTGCTATGTCCATATCTGGCAGATATCCTGGATCTCGTATCCCGTATTTCCTGTACCGCGATATCCTTTTTCATTTTTCAACCTCCTTGAGAACCATAAGCTCGTTTGGAGTGGCCAAGACCGGCACAGACAATCCGAGCAAAGTGTTAATGTGCCTAATATGCTCAAACTTGTTCGCATTTGCAAGATGCGAGCAGTTCCATGTCAGAAGAAAATGGCAGTTGTGATATGACGCAAGAGCAAGATGAAGAGCATCGCCTTTGGGTTCGTTAGGCATGAGCTTGTTTGAAACATAGGCTTCTACTATTCTCCCGATCTTGTCTTCAATATGCAGAAGCGGTATTTTTGAAATCAATTCAAGGGCTTGTTTCTTATTGGGGTGACTTCCATCCTGAAGTTCTTCTATGACCGGCAAACTTGTAACAAGTTCGAATTTGGTTCGGCAATGATTCCACCAATCGACCGTCCAGTTTCTCCTTGCAATCATGTCAGGCTGTGTTCTGATTTCAAAGTAAAAACTCGGGATTGTCGTTTCTATGTATACTCTGGGCTTCATCAGTTACATTAATCCTTCTTCTGGAAGCACCTCTTGAAAACAGTGCTAAATGAAATTTATCAAAATTCATGAAAATTCATGCGATGTCGATTATAAAGGGTACTGCAACCGACAATTATTTCAAGCCAGCGGCCATTATTGACTTAAAGAATCGACCATGCCACACCATCCATTCGCGACCTGGAAAAAGACAGCGCCATACCCGCGCAACAATTCAGGGAACCTCTCCAACCTTCACGGACTTCTATTTATCTGGGACACGAAGTATTTGAATAGCGGTTGTACGGTCTCTGATATTTCAAAATGCCTTTTAACATGCTCCTTCGCTGCTTTTCCAATCGTTTCAGCAAGAACTTTATCCGTCAGCAATGCCCTTACCGATTCCGATAGCTGCTCCGAATCATCAGCTTCAACTAAAAGGCCATTTGCTCTGTTTTCGATCAGTTCCGAAATGCCGCCGACAGAGGTGGCAATTACAGGTTTCCCCAGCGCCATCGCCTCCAATAATACATTCGGTATCCCGTCATGATCCCCATTCCCAGCTGTTCTTCCGGGATGTACAAGCATAATGGACTCAGCCATCAGCATTTTCACCTTGTCAAAACTGAGACTACCCAGAAGTTCAACATTTTTCAAACCTGAATTCCTGATTTCCGCATCAAGCTTTTCCCGCTGCGGGCCTTCACCGATAATAATAAAGCGAGGCCTGATATTCTGTTCCGCGAGAATCTTGCATGCCCGTAGCAGAACCTCAAATCCCTTTTTCTCCTCCAGGCGACCGACAGCAATAATATGGTCCGCCTGTTCCCCTGCTTCAAATTCCCGGGTCTCGACTCCATGATACATCAGAACTATCCTGTCATGCTGAGTCTGTCCGGGTATCATGTTTTCCAGCAGATTCTTCCCATGCACCGAACAGACGAACACTTTGTCGGCGCCTTCAATCCTCCTGGCGACTATTTCCGGGGACTGCGTGAAAATATCCCAGGCATGCGCTGAAACACTCCACTTGCAGCCGGCAAATCCGGCAAGGATCCTGGCGGTATCAGCAGTCACATATGCGAAATGGGCATGGACATGATCCGGCTTTGCATCTGCGAGATCCGCAATTGCCAGCGCATGGATCGCGCCGTTCAGCCGCTGGCACATGAAACGGAATGAAAAGGACATATCATAAATTAGCGAAAACGATAATTTTGCGAATAACACAGGATGTCTAAAAAGATTGACGGCCACTGTAGAAAGCTTTTTGCTGAACGGACATTTTTCCAGATATTCCACGTTTTCCATTAGTGGGAGTGCGGCCGGATTCACTGCCTCTTCCGCAGGCTTGTTAAAAGCGAAGATCCGTATATTGACTCCGAGTTTCTTCAGGGAGAGGATTTCCCGGAGAATAAAATTCTCGGACAGGACCGGAAAGCTGTCAAGGATGTAAAATACTGTCATTCTACAGCCTTTCTGTAAACTTCAAGCGTAGCCCTTGTGGTCTTCTCCCAGCTAAGCTCCCCTGTCCTTTTGAAACCCCTTTCAATGAAATCACTGCGCATTCCGGCGTTTGCTGCGAAATTCGCAAGCGCTTCGGCCATTCCGTTTATATCATCTGGCGGAACACATACTGCGGCACCGGCCGTAGTCTCAGGCAGGGCTCCGCGATCGGAGCAGACCACAGGAGTTCCGCAGGCCATCGATTCAAGCACCGGGATTCCAAATCCCTCATCTAGCGAAGGGAAAATAAACATTCCTGCAAGCGAATAGACCGCAGGCAGATCAGTAACTGGAACATATCCGGGACAAATTACATCTTCTGCAATACCTGATTGACTTACCAAACTGGCAATATCGCCGGTGCCCCATGCATCTCTCCCGACCAATACCAGCTTATATCCTTCCACCTTGGCTTTAAATGCGGCAAATGCCCGGATTATACCGGCAATATTCTTCTTAGGTTCATGATTGGAAACAGACAGAACAAACTTTTCCGGCAACCCATATTTGCACCTGACTTTATCCAGCAAGCACGCATCATCGACTTTCTTGAATACTGAGGAAGGAGCAAATGGAATTACATTTATTTTCGCAGAACTGATCCCGAATAAGTTCATCAATTGTTCTTTGACAACGCTGGAAGGCACGATGACCTGTGCAGCCTGTCTGACACTCCGCCCCATCAATGCCCGATAATAAAGCTGATTTGAAACCTTACAGAGTTCAGGCCGGGTAAGTGCGATTGTGTCATGTACGGTAAGCACGGTCGGACAATGGACTTTGTACGGCGCAATATAACCGGGACAATGCAGAAGATCGCACCCGATTTTCCTGACTTGGCCCGGCATGATAAAATGTTCCCAGGCTATTCTCGACAGGCGACCGCCGGGAAGTCCAATCGGATGACAGGATGATTTAGGGAATGAAAACCGATCCTTGGCCTGACTATTTATAAGAACATGAAGATCATTGCCCAGTTCCTGCGAAAGCATTTCAGCAAGAGTTGAAATTGTTATTTCAACGCCTGAAAAGTAATTCCCCAGAAGAATTGCATTATAGGCGACATGCATTTAAACCCACATCATTTTGAATCAAAGTATAATATTCAAAATCTCGTCGAATGTGTCACAATAATGGTTGCAGAGAGCCTTGGTCCCGCTTTGCACTATATTTCCTTCGGCAATTCCGATGGCGGCAAATCCGGCAAGCCTGATGGAGCATATCCCGGCGCCGCTGTCTTCAATTCCGACCACATGGTGCCGATCGGCAAAGGGTATGCCCAACCCCACACATGCGGTTTCAGCATAGAGCCATGGATGAGGTTTCGGAGAAAGTTCACCAAGCGTCCCCACTTCACTTTTCCTGAGCGGAAAGCCTGCAGTAATGCTTGCGTCATAGAAATCTTCAGGCTTTCCCATTTCGAGAGTATTGAAGGCGGAAAGAATTTCCGGCCATGCCTTTTCATATAGGCCTGAGGTGACAAGCCCGATACGGATGTCCCTTTTTTTCAGGGCGAGAAGGAATTCCTTGATCCCCTTTGACGGAACAAAAGCATTCTTCCTGCCGCGTCCCTCCATTATTTCCTTCATTTCATGGTGGGTATGATGGAAATAAAATGTCCTGGCCTTTTCGACGGACTGGGATGGCGCATATTTTTTTATGCAGTACTTGAGATGTTCTGAAACGCTGTGTCCGGACACATGGGGGAAATCCTCAGCCTCAAGTTTGAAGTTCGGATCTTCAAGAAGGCTGGCGGTTGTTTTTTCTATGATCCATATCCAGAACTCCTCGCTTCTAACCGTCGTGCCGTCGAGATCCATCAGGACCGCTTTTACCGGCTTTTCAATTTTAACATCATACATTGGATAGTATGCCGGATAACCCATCGCAGATTTCACATGGGCAAGCGTGTGGCTCCGGAACTTTACAAACTCAACCTTGCGGTCACCGGTAGTCAGGATTTCCATCACCCCATCGCCACCCTTGCAAAACCGGCAATCGGAGGTTTGTTCAATCTCAACCAGGCCCGTGTGATCTCCAGATAGATTCAGTGCATCCATTTTTCCCCTATAGACATTCGCATCAGCTCTCTAATATTAGGACCGGCTGGAAACCGACACCTGCTTGTATTAGTTAAGCTTATATCTTTATTTCATTAGTGTAGACTTCTTTCCCAGAATCGAGTCGATACTTTACCTTCATTATTACATCTAGGTCTTTTGGCAGATCATAGAGTTTGAAATGATAAGGTTTCCCCTTCACGACAGTAATCATTGGACCCTTTACTCTCGAACCTACAGGTATCACGTCGAGGTAATTCCCGTATTTACCATCAGTCTTTGATTTGTAATATCTATAGTAATTTTGACAAACACCGGTATGTGGTTCCTCCATCACATATGGAGTGTCACTGAGATTTGTAACTTTTAGAAAGACCTGTACTTCACGTTCTGTTTCCTTTGCGTAGATCTCCAAGGTTACATTTTCTGATTTCTCCTCTCCGCATACACAAGAGATGCATAAACCAAAAACTATCGTTAACAGATATATTATTCTCATTGTTCCTGCATCCCAAACGTCTCTTGGCCTAGCACCGAGTGAAACGAGGTCGCCAGCACCAAAATGGTTAAAATTCTAAATTCATTTCCTCGCACAAAGCCACGGAGACACAAAGTAATTTTTAACCACGAAGAAAACCGAAGGCCACGAAGAAAGTCATCAAGTTTATTTTTCCCTTCGCTTCCTGCTCGGGCTGAGACAAACCCTTTTGAAAACGGGTTCTTTCTCAGACTCTTTTCCTAAAACTTTTGCTCAATTTATTTGCTTTGTGGCTCTGTGACTTTGTGCGAGAATATATTTTTATTTTTACCTATTTCTTATGAGAATCTTTAAACTGCAGCGAAATGCTTACAATTTTCTTCGGACCAACCTGGAGCTTCACCTTGCCGCCTGAAATTGGAAGTTCGCCTTCGACTTCCTCAAGCATGTTCAGGCTCTGCGCCTTCGCCATAGGGAACAGGGTTGAGAGAACCCCGCTCACGGGCTTTTCTGTCGGATTATAGAAACGTACGACAACAGACTTCCCATTCTCGCTCCTCTTAATGCCGCTGAACGCCAGGATCGACGGTTCAAGCTTGATGAAGCTGGCCTCGGTCGGAAGCTTGCCGTGCCCGCTGCAACCAAACTGGTAGCTGCGTGCAGGCATGTTGTGGCGGAGCGCTTCCTGCAAGACTTCTCCCTTGATCCAGTCGCCGGCGTGCGGACAGAACGAATAGCGAAATTCGTATTCGCCCTGGCATTCCGAGTCTTTCTGATCCGGGTATTCGATGCCACGGACGCTGTTGCGCTGCTGGAACGCACGGATGAGAGTGAGCGCCATCGTGCGCGATGGATCGTCTGTCACCTCGTATTCCATCAACCCCTCAGTCGCCAAACCTACTCCGACGCGGCCATCGTTGATGTCCACGAACTGGCGGTGCGGATGCGTGTGCGGCATCGGTTCCACCCACTGGCTCGTGTCTTCTAGATGGATGTCGCGCGAAATCACATCGAGCTGACTTCCGGCTTGTGATGTCGTTGCCTTGAGTCCGGTCGGGAAAAGCACTCTCAGACGATGATCTTTCGCCGTGTTTTTCACTTGAGTGACGATGTCAACGCGTCTGGCGCCTTTGCGGAGCGTCACGACCGAAACAATCTGCACAGCTGTAAGCTCCTTCGTGCGGGCCTTGAGATCCTGGGTGGCGGCCTTGGGCACCATGAAATCCTGCTCTATGCGGAATGAGGTAAGCAGCGATCCGGCTTCTTGCACGGACATGCGTACCGGCTGGCCGGAGCTTGAGACGATCGGGTTGTCGAGCGGCGTACGCCTTACCCATGGATCACCGGTATCTCCGCAGCTCTCGAACACATGCAGTCCTGCGTAAGCGGCGCCAGTCGCCTTGTCTTTGACGCTGAATGAGCCGTCCTTGGCAAATGTGACGGAAAGATTTTCGTTCTCCATCGAATTGGGTGCCGTGAGCATCGAACCGAACGGATGGATCTTGCCGGTCTCCGGTGTAACCTTGAACACCTTGTATCCGAAAGCCGGAATATTGTCAGCCTTGAAGTGCACGATAAAACGATCCGTGAAGAACGGGATCGGCACGTCGGTAGGCTGCTGCACCATGAGATCGCCCTGCTCGCGCAACGACGCCTGCACTTCGGCGGACTTCCCGTCCATGTCGGCGATGCTGACGCGTATCGCTCCGAGGTCACGCTGGGTTTCCACTGCCGCGGAGACAATCTCCGAACGCTCGAACGGAAGCGGGTTGAAGACCGAGAGGAGGATGTCCCCTTTCTGACCGGCTTTCACATCCTGCAGGACATGCGCCACGGATTCACGGGTCACGACATTTGTCAGCTCGTTCACTTCAGAGTAACGGAACATGACATCGCGGTGGATCTTGTCGAGCGCGCATCCGCCGACGCTGTCATGCGCCTGGTTCTCCATGAGAAGTCGGAGCGCCATGTCGAGGAAACCCTGCGGATATTCCTTGCCAAGCAGCCATGCGAATGTCGCAAAAGGTTCGGCCCAGCGGAAGAAGTTCATTTCCTGTTTGTAGGCTTCGATCTTCAAGTAGGAGCGTGCCGCGAGTATACCCCAGTAGAGATCGGTCATCAGGCCGTTCATGCTGGAGTGGCGCATTTCGCCTTTGACAACTTTCAGGTCGGACGGTACGTCCTTGCGGAAATCCTTCATGTAGTCCACGAGACTGCTGATCTTCGCGGTCACGTCGGGTCTTACTTCCGACATGCGCTTCACCAGTTCCGGCAGAAGCGGATTCGGGCCCATCTGGTCGTCGCCCGCCATGCCCAGCAGATGATTCGTAGTCGATTCGCCAAGTTCTTCGAGCAGTTCGCCAAGCGCTCGCTCCAAGTTGGCGTAGTTCACAGGTTCAGCAGCCTCCATCAGCCAGTATTCCTTATAATAGGCGTCGAGGTCGGCCGGATGGAAAGGAACTCCACCTTCCTTCCAATAATATTTGCCACCCTCACGGAAGAAACGGTTCTTGATGACAGGACGGTAGAGCAGGTAATGGAAATTGTAGCGGCTGAACTGTCCAAAGCGGAATCCGAGAAGCTGTGAACCGTCGGGACCTTCCCAGATGAACTCGCTCTTCGGGGCGGCCTTGCGGTTTATGCCCCGGTAGAACATCACGGAGTCGAGCCCGAATCCCTGGTAGATCTGCGGCGTCTGGGAAACCTGTCCGAATCCATTTGGAGTGTAGCCAACCTTCATGACTTTGCCATACTGCTTTGCAGTCTTGTGCCCCCAGAGGAGATTCCGGATCAGCCCTTCACCGTCAGTCGTGGTAGCGTCAGGCAATGTGTACCAAGGTCCGATCAGCAGCCGTCCTTCCTTGACCAGTTTCACGATCTCGTCGCGACGTTCGGGGCGGATCGCCAGATAGTCCTCGACCATGATCGTGTGGGAGTCGAGATGATAGTATTTAAACTCAGGGTTGTCGCCCATCAGATCCAGCAGCTGGTCCATCATGCGCACCAGCATCATGCGGCTCTGCTGGAACGAAAACCGCCATTCGCGATCCCAGTGGGTATTGCAGATGACGTGTATGACTTTCTTCTTCTGTTTAGGCGCGGCGGCGGCTGTTTCCTTTTTCCCGGACATATTTCCCTCCTAATATGATTATTCAAGCATGATAAAAATCTGAGTGAATCACTAAACATATCTATCCTATATTTATTTGCAATCTTATCTTGCAGTTTCTTTCCTTGCCGTACCTGCTAATCGGTCAATTCGTGCTATAGTCGCTAGCCTGATTAATTCAAACAGTCTAATAAGTGGGAAGCTGCATAAGGTAAGGAAAATGAGAATGCTCGGAAAGACAACTCTGATGCTCCTGTTTGCCATGGGATTGTATTCAGCAAAG
>JANYBI010000024.1 GCA_025360875.1 Lentisphaerota bacterium | reverse complement strand
GGATCGAATCCTTCTCGGTTGTCATCTACCCGAAGAACATGGCGACCGAAAACATGGAAACCCGCAGCTATCCGCTAGCCCCGGGTACCGCGGATTCCATCGAGAAAGATAAAAAGTAATTTTCATTTTTTGCCTCCGTTGCAAGAAAACATTACCCGAAAAGCGAAAAGCGCACTATGTTATACCTTTATTTCAACTGAAAATGAAATGAGGCGAAAAATGAAAATACTTGTCACCGGAGGCGCTGGCTACATCGGAAGCGCATGCACTGAATATCTTCTCGACAAAGGCTACAAGGTAACCGTCTTCGACTCACTTGTCACAGGGCACCGTGACGCCGTCGATAAGCGCGCAGAATTCGTAAAAGGAGATCTCTCCGACCGCGATCTCATAATCTCCGTCCTCAGGAAAGGCAATTTCGACGGCATCATGCATTTCGCCGCCTACTCGCTTGTCGGCGAGTCCATGACAAATCCCGGAAAATATTTCCAGAACAATCTAGGTGCCGGCATAAATCTCCTTGATGGCGCAGTCGAGGGAAAAGTAAAATCCTTTGTCTTCTCAAGCACCTGCGCGACTTACGGCGAACCCACGCAGATTCCGATTCCTGAAAACGAAAAGCAGTTACCGATAAACGCATACGGCGAATCCAAGCTCATGTTCGAAAAGGCTCTTAAATGGTATAATGAAATATTCGGTTTGAAATATGCGGCGCTGCGCTATTTCAATGCCGCAGGCGCGACAAAACAGTTCGGGGAAGACCACAGCCCGGAAACCCACCTCGTTCCGCTCGTTCTCAAAGTCGCCCTAGGCAAGATGAAGAGCATAAAGATATTCGGGGAGGATTATCCGACACCCGACGGCACCTGCATCCGCGACTATATCCATATAATGGATCTCGCGCAGGCCCATGAGCTCGCACTGAGCTCTCCAAGGAGCGGACACTACAACCTCGGAACTGGCAACGGTTACAGCGTCAAACAGATCATCGATGTCTCCAGGAAGGTCACAGGACATGCGATTCCTGCCGACATCATCGAACGCCGTCCGGGCGATCCGCCACGCCTGATCGGCTGTTCCACACTCGCCAAGAAGGAACTTGGCTGGAAACCGCAGTTCGAAAACGTCGAGGCCGTCATACAATCCGCCTGGGACTGGGCGAAGAAGAATCCGGAAGGATACAGGAAATAAAATTTTCAGAACCTGAAAATTTTATTAAGGCAAGTTAAAATAAGAAAATGAATCCGAAAATAAAAAGTTCTCTCTTGTTCATCCTGAAGTTCCTGATTGCTGGCGGAATCATTGGGAGCATGATCTACTTGAACCGGGGAAGGCTCAGGGAAGCCGCGAGCAATATCAATTACCTGTGGATGATACCCGTTGTACTGCTATATGCCTTCCACGTCCTGGTCGGCGCCTGGCGATGGTATCTTCTCCTGAAGGTGCAGAACATAAAGATCTCTTTCCTTGAGGCGCTCTCCCTCAACATGCAGGGCAATTTCTTCTCGCTTGTCCCGACCGGGGCGATTGGCGGCGACGCGGCCAAGGCCGGACTGCTGTCATTGAGAACTGACAAGGGGTCGAAACTCAAGGGAGTATTCACCATCCTGGTAGATCGTATTATAGGAGTAATATCCCTGTTCATGCTGGTTGGCATAGTCGGCGCCCTGTCAATCGGTTTCCTCAGAAGCCTATCAGGCGCCATGGAGATGGTCATGTATTCCATAATAGCGGCATGCACCATCGCCGCCGGACTCGTCATTTTGCTCTTCTTCCACAGGTCAATTGAGAAAATAAGCCTGTTCTCGTGGATTATAAATATCTGCGACAGGTATTCCAAAGGTGCGGTACACAACATCATGAATGCCATGGACGAGTTCAAGAACCAGTTCAAAGTGCTTATCTTCTGCATATTCATAAGCATGATCTTTGTGCACCTCAATCTTGCGTTGGTCCTTTTCCTAATAGGGATGGCGACCGGAGCCTATGGTATCTCATTCAAGATATATGCGATAGCCATATCCATAGGGAATACGGCGGGAGCCTTGCCCGGATTCCCTGCCGGACTCGGTGCCAGGGACATAGCGGTACAGCAGATACTGTCAGCGGGAGGCGTACAGGGACAGGCAACGCTGATACCCCTCATTTTCTCCTGCATAATCCTCATCTTCTATCTTTCCGGAGGAATCATCTTCGTTTTCAGCAGGAAGAAGAAGCCGGACGACACTGAACAGACGAAGGCGGACAGATAATAAGTCGTCAGCCTTCAGTCGTCGGTCGTCAGAAAAAATTAATCCGCCTGCCAACGAACGTCGACTGTCGACTTTTGTCTTCAATGTTCTTTGCGGAATTCGCAGATTTGGGCTAGATTAACCGTTTATATAAAAACCTGCAGCCAGCAATGCCTGCATCACCTTGGAGATAAAATGAACAAGAACGTCTATCTGAACGTCATTTCGACCATATTGCTTGTCTCAGTCGTCTTTATCGGACTTGTCCTGGTAAAATCGATCGACCTGATGAGGAATCGCGCCGAGCAGGTTTCCAAGCAGCTGGACAGCATCCAGGCGCGGATAGGGAATCTGGAAAAGAAAATTCCAGAAGGCCAGATCGTATCATCCTCCAACACTGTTCAGAAATCCCAGGAGCAGAGCGGCGGACAGGCTGACGTGAAGCCTGCGAATATCGCAAATCTGAAATTCTATGATCCCAAGGCTGAATTCGGAGGCAGGCTGATCGCTGCAGTTTCAAGCGAGACCAAGAACATGAACTACCTGATAAACAACGAATCCTTTGTTTCCGCGATCTGGGATTACGCGACGGAATCACTTACCGAAAGGAACTTCGAGCACGTTGAGATCTTCGAGCCTAAGCTTGCGGAAAGCTGGTCCCTTTCGGAAGACAAGCTCACCTACACCATCAAGCTCAGGAAAGGCATATTATGGCATGATTTCACGGACCCGGTATCCGGAAAGAAATGGACGGATGTAGAGGTGAAGGCCCAGGATTTCAAGTTCTATGTCGACGTCATCAAGGATGAAAATACCGACTGCGCAGCATCACGTACTTACTTTCAGGACATGCAAGGCGTAGAAGTTGTTTCCGACTATGAATTCAAGGTGAAATGGACAAAGCCATATTTCCTTTCGGAGTCCATGACGCTCGGATTGAGCCCTCTGCCAAGGCATCTCTACCATGCATATGACGGTCCGTTCGACGGGAAGAAGTTCAACGACGACCACGAGAGGAACAGGATGGTTGTCGGCTGCGGGCCGTACAGGTTTGAACGCTGGGACAAGGGACAGCGCATAGTTTTGAAAAGCTGGGAGAAATATTACGGCAAGAAGTATGGTGTCATGCCGCCGATCGAAAATATCGTGTTCGAAGTCATCCCTCATCCGAACACCCAGTTCCAGTCCCTGACGTCCGGAATGATCGACAGGATGGGGCTGATTCCCGAGCAATGGATCAACAGGACCAACACCCCCGAGTTCGATGAAAAGACCGGGAAGATAGAGAAGCTCAAATATCCTTCCCGTTCCTACAGCTATATCGGCTATAATCTCTCTATGCCTCTTTTCCAGGACAAGCTTGTCCGTCAGGCGTTGACTCATCTTGTTAACAGGGAAAAGATCCTGAAGGAAGTCTACTACGGGCTCGGTAGGATTGTTTCAGGTCCGTCATTCATCGACTCTCCATATTATGATCAGAGCATAAAGCCTTATCCTTTCTCGGTCGAAAAGGCGAAGGAGCTCCTGGCAAAGGCCGGATGGAAGGACACGGACGGCGATGGCATACTCGAAAAGGACGGAAAGAAATTCGAGTTCACGATCCTCGGCGTCTCAAACCATCCATTGCAGGAGAGGATTCTTCCGATGGTAAAGGAAGATATGGCAAAGGCTGGAATCGTCATGAATATCAGATTCGTCGAATGGTCCGTCTACACGCAGCGACTGGAGAATAAGAGCTTCGAAGTCTGCATTCTCGGCTGGAGCATGGGTTTTGAAGATGATCCATCCCAGATCTGGCATTCTTCCGAGGCGGAAAAGAAGGGATCAAGCAACCACATCGGGTTCAAGAACAAGGAGGCCGACAGGATAATCGAGGCCATCAGGCCATGTTTTGATCTCAACAAGAGGATCGAGCTGTGCCATGAGTTCCATAAGCTCCTTCATGAGGAACAGCCTTATACTTTCCTTATTTCACCATACAACCTTGTCGCGCAAAGCAAGTCATACAGGAACGTAAAGGTCTTCCCCGGCGGCATTGAAACAAAGATAATGTGGTGTCCGAAATCCGAACAGAAGCCTGTGCCGGGAGCGCAGTAAATTAAGGAATACTGAACCGGTGAATCGGCGATTGGGAGAACCGGTGAGTTTTAGAAAATTGAATTTGTTGGTAGTTAGTGCCTGACCGAAAACGTAATATTTTCAAAGAGCACAGTACACAATAGACCGGATTTTGTCCTAACTTCAAGAACGAGTTTACCTGCCTCCGTAAGTTCTAAACCTTTCCATCACCGCGACAATGGCTAAAAAA
>JANYBI010000021.1 GCA_025360875.1 Lentisphaerota bacterium | reverse complement strand
TTTTTTAGCCATTGTCGCGGTGATGGAAAGGTTTAGAACTTACGGAGGCAGGTAAACTCGTTCTTGAAGTTAGGACAAAATCCGGTCTATTGTGTACTGTGCTCTTTGAAAATATTACGTTTTCGGTCAGGCACTAACTACTGTTTTCTCTACCTGTTCAAATCCAGCCATCGGCGATGCTGCCAGAGCCATTGTTCGGGATAGCGTGCAACGATCTTCTCAATCTCAGTCGTGTAAAGCTGGGCTATCGCCTTGAGATCTGCCTCCTTGTCCTCTGTCGGCTTGTAATTGATGGGATCGGACATCACGATCTTAAACTTAAAATCATTTCCTTCTTTTATCATGAAAGCGGGCAATATGGGTATCCCGGTCCTGAGATGGAGGATTCCCGGTGAGACATGAGTCCTTGCCGGATGACCAAAGAAAACTGTCTCCATCCCCTCTGAGGTGCTGGCGTGCTGGTCTGCCAGGAAACAGATTGATTTGCCATTCTTCAATCCGACAAGGAGTGATTTCAAAGCTCCCTTCTTGGGACAGATTGAATGGTTATATCCCAGCCTTCTTGTGTTTATGAACTTTCCAATATCTATGTTTTCAAATGGGCGCATGACGGTAAGCAGAGGCATTCCTGACAACATGGTATAAGCAAAACCGGCCATTTCCCAGTTACCTATGTGAGCTGTGACCACTATCGCCTGCTGTAGTTTTCCAGGATTGAAGAATAAAGCCTTTGATTTTTCAGAGCCTTCCAAAGAGACAATTTCATGGATATTCTCCTGTTTCAGCAGTTGTCCAGTCTTGCAGAACTCCACTGCGAACTTCGCAAAATGTGCGAAATTCGTTCTGGCTAGCGCCTCGGCCTTAGGCCTGTCCTTCGCGATTCCGGCATGAAGGAGGTGCTGGATGGCAAATCTCTTCGGGCGTGTGTTGAAGAGGAACAGGATATTGGAAAATTTTTCCGCGATAAAGTATGCGAAGTTAATCGGAAGACATTTGATCATCAAGCAAAATGCCAGCACAAGGAGATATTCGAAATATAGCAGCAGTGAGTTTCTCCTTTTCTTCTTCATAGTCTCTCACTGGTCTGAGTTCATAGACTCGATTTTCCGAAATGACTTTATCAGGATCCATGAAAGGAGCAGCACCATGGCCACGATGACTGCAGTGAAGAAGGTCTTATTATTGAGAAATGAGGCGTCTCTCAACCCTGGTTTATATGCAGGATTGATCTCCTGCGGGCCTGGTTTCAGTTCAGAGAACGTAGGATTCTTCAGTTTGCTGAGGATTTCATAAGTGTCATATGACGGTGCTGGTATTTCCTTGCCGCAATAATAAACTGAAAGACTGTCCATGGTACTGTCCTTGCTGTTTATCATTTCCAGGAATGTGACTATCCCGTACGCTTTGGCTCCTGTGAACTTGAGGGGAGGGGCATCACCGTTAATAATTGTGATCCTATAAAATTTTGAGCGGAAGCCGAGTGATACTGAAAGATCCAACTCCTTATAGCCGGCGATATCGATACTTGTCAATTTGCCATCCATGCCTGCAGGTTGCCATACCTTGCCGTCTTCGCTTATAGACACCGAATAGTTCCGGGTGAAATTGATGGAACCAGTCTCAAGCTTTACGGAGCCGAGAGGTTCGCGTCTTGTTGAGAAGGTTATTTCAGTCTTGCCTTTAATTTCATTTACTGCGAATCCTATGACAGGAGTTTCATTAGTGCGCGACTTGCTCCTGATGATTTTATCGGACTTGGTCAAAAACCCTATCTCATCTATCTTGAGATGCTCGGAGCTGATGCTCATCTTCTCGATACGGCTGAAATCTCCGCCCTGTCTTTTTTCATTTATCAGTTCTGTCCTGGGCGATTGCCTGTTTTCTTTGAAGTTGGCTATCGTGAGCCGGAAATATCTCGCCTGTGAACCGTCGAACTTGATTGTGCTGTTTGAAAGCGGTGTCACTTCCGAATAATCGAATATGGCCTGTTCCTGGCACACGGGTTTCCATAATGACATGTCGGAACTTCCTTCGACAGTGACCTGTTTTTCGAAATTCTTCGACGGAGTCCTTATTGTCAGGCCTGAAACGATTTGCTTCTCTGCCGGAATCTCGATGCATATCTCGAGCCTGTTATCGTCGAGTTTCTTCAGTGACGTGATCTTTGCAGGACTATATGCATATTCTGTCTGTGTCTCATTTGCGACATCAGTCTTGATAATGAATGGGAGCTCCGTGCCCTTGGAATCGGATATCCTGACGTCCCTGTATCCTATGGAGGTCGAATCGTAGATATCGCTGTCGAGGATTATCCTCAGGACGTCGGTTGTCTCCTTGGCTTTGGGGACAGGCTTGAAATAGCGGAACTCCTCGCTGAGGTTTAGGGCATATGCAGTTACCGTTAAGAAGGCAAAGAGCGCCATCAGCAGGTAATTAATTCTTCTTTTCATCCTTGTCTTTTCCTGGTTTTGGGTCGGTCTTGAAGAAGTCTCCGAATTTCACATATATGAATGCTCCGGCAAGGACGACAAGTCCCAGTGAGATGAAGGCGATAATCCTGTAGAGCTGCGAGAGCCTGCTAAGATCAGAAAGGAAGACCTTCAGCACAACTATGGCGAACAGGATCAGGCCGGCGTATCTGATTGCTTTGACCTCTCTGATTATCCCGCCTAGGACAAAGGAGAGTCCGAAAAGTCCCCATAGTATTGAAATTCCGCCCGCACGGAAGAGCGGAGCCTTTAAATTAAGGAAGGTATTCAGTTCGAGCGTGAGATAGACGAAGAGCAAGGAAAGCGACAGGACTCCGAAGAATTTCGCAGTATCCTTGGTCTTGCCTCCGTATAATACGAACGCCCATGCGAAAGCGCCGACTGCCATCAGGAAATTAACTGTCCGCATTGAAGTTTCCTCCGCAAGCGAATTCACCGGGAACCACAGGTGCTCCAGGGAAAGCTGCCAGAAAATCATGTCGAATATGAAGATCTTGAAGAGAAGTCCGAATCCCAGCAGGATGGAAATTGCGAGAAAGGCTTTTTGGGCGGTCTTTGAAAAGGCGTACGCCGATATGATGATTGCCGTCGCCCATATCAATGTCAGGAGCGGCATCTGGCATGGCGGATAGAAGTTCCTGCTCATATAGTAGAATTCGAAATGGAGATAGATGAAGAGCAGTATGGCGCCAATCCATGCGAATGTTAAGGCGGAAGAGGCCTGCGGAATGAATTCGCCAGTGTCGTTCTCTGCCGAGATTATTCCTATGTCCATATTTTCGGCCTTGAGAAGCCTGTATCCCAGCGCCATGGATATTATGAGGGAGCCGAAGGTCATCAGGCGCGTCAGCATCTCATTTAAATAGTCATGATTTTGGGCAAATAGGAAATTCTTATGGAAATCAAAGATGAACAGATGCGCAAAGGCGAGGAAGTAAAGGACATAGGCGAGCATGCGGATGAAATTGCTTTTCATCCTGCAGCTCATCCAGAGGAAGACGAGTGCCTGGATTGACCATGCCGTAGTTATCCATTCGTCCGACAGCACCAGCGGTATCGTGAGCGTTATGAAGAACGAGGCGAAGCCTGTCAGAAGCACCAGAAGGTTCCTGTCGGTGATTTTCCTATTCAGGAATACGAGTATCTGCAGGATGTAGAATGCTGCGAGGGAAAGGCTGACAGCCGCGACCCATTTGCGTTCGAAAAGATCGTTTACAAGGTATGCGGCCGATGGGAAGAATGCCGCGGCGTTGAGGAACATGCCGAGCAGGGTAAGGGCGTTTGATTTCTGCTTGTGAAAGATGTTGTTCATGATCGGGATAGTCGCGAAAAGGAGGAAGAACATGGATACGAAAGTGATTGCGACAGTGAAGTCGTCGTGAGTGTAGAACTTGTCCATTGACGCCCAGTAGAGGCCGTACGTGAAGACGAAGCTCAGGGAGTTGAGGATTTTCCAGTCCTTGTATTTTGCTATGGCGATCACGCCGATCCCGAGCATGAGCATATATGAGAAGAGGCCCGGGAAGTCTGCGGTTCCGGTGCTCAGCATGATTGGAGTGCAGTAGCCGCCGACTATTCCGAATATCGCAACAAGCATGGAGTTGAGCCTTATGGCGATGATCGCGGCAACCACAGTGATTAGCACCATTAGGGCGAAAGAAAGTTTTGCATCGGGTATGATATTGTAGATTTTGTAGCTCGCAAAGATGCTCAGGTACAATGTCGCCAGGCCGCCGCCGAGAAGACCCTGTGCGATTATATGGTATTTCTTTCCGGCAAGCCTGATGCCGAAAACCAGCATCGCAAGACCGGCTGAGATGCTGATGGCAATCCTTCCGTACGGACCGACCAGGTTGTTTTCAATTGAATATTTGAGGAAGAAGCCGATGCCTGTCAGGAGGATTATGATAGATGAACGGAGGAGCCATACACTTGCAGCGGCATATTCGAAAGAGACGTTCTTGGGCCTGTGCTCCTCGCCGACGATGAGCCAGCTCCATATCTTCCTCATGATTTCCTCGGCGTTCTTTTCAAATTCGGTGGGGACGCGTGGCGGAGGCGGAGGGGGAGGTGTCCAGGCCTTTGCAGGAGGTTTTTCCTCCTTCGGTTTCTCAAGCTCCATTCCGGCCCCGAATACGTACTGGGAACTTGCCGATTTGAATTCTTCGGGTGCTGTTGCAGGTACCGTTGCTTCGGGAATTGCGGATTTCGCAGGCGGTTCCGCGATTTTGGCGGACATCACAGGCTCGGGCTTCATATTAGGAATTATCGGAGCGACGGGCGCGGGCTTGGGAGTTTCAGGTTTTGGCGCCGGTTCAGGAGATTGGCCGGCGGCGGGACTGGCTGGTTCGTCTTCCTTCCTGGCAAGCGGCTTGAGTTCCGAAAGTCTTTTCAGCCTTTCCACCTGCATGAACTCCTTAAGTTCGGAGTTCATCCTGTCCTGGCTGCTTTTCAGGCTGTAGAGAAGGGTTATGACCCAGATTGGGAATATGAGCAGGACTCCGATGAGTGCCAGCGCGATAAGAACACCAATGGCTTCCAAAACGCCCCCCTTGCATGAAAA
>JANYBI010000020.1 GCA_025360875.1 Lentisphaerota bacterium | reverse complement strand
TTTTTTAGCCATTGTCGCGGTGATGGAAAGGTTTAGAACTTACGGAGGCAGGTAAACTCGTTCTTGAAGTTAGGACAAAATCCGGTCTATTGTGTACTGTGCTCTTTGAAAATATTACGTTTTCGGTCAGGCACTAACTATGAATGCTTCCGATCTCGACAAGGCGGTAAGAACTTCCGGAGATGGAATTTCCATCGACTGCTGGATACAGCCGAAATCCTCCAAGACAGCATTTGCCGGCATCCACGGGACATCGCTCAAAATCAAGGTTGCCGCTCCGCCTGAGGACGGACGGGCAAACGAGGAGCTCTGCTCGTTCCTTTCGAAATCCCTCGGCATTTCAAAATCATCCGTCCAGATAAGATCCGGGCATTCTTCAAGGAGGAAGATCGTCTTCTGCCATGGGGCTTCCCTGGAAAATATTCGTTTGTAAATTTTCCTGCGGACTCAGGAAAATTTGAATTTTCAGTGCAAAACCCAGGTTAAAATGCTATTTTAGTCCTTTCTTAAATCTGGAGTATCCATATGAGAGAACTATTTGGAACAGACGGAATACGCGGAAAGGCCAACACATATCCGATAACGCCCGAAATAGCGCTGCAGGTCGGCAAGGCGCTTGCACATGTCTTCAAGGCCGAAGGACATGGTTTTTCAAAGGCTGTGGTCGGCAAGGACACCAGGCTTTCCGGCTACATGCTCGAAACCGCCCTTGCAAGCGGACTTGTCAGCATGGGAATGGACGTCTATTCAGTCGGTCCGATGCCGACTCCCGCCGTCGCACACCTCACAAAATCATTCTGCGCGACCTGCGGAATCATGATCACCGCATCTCATAATCCGTCAGATGACAATGGCATCAAGATATTCGACGCCTCCGGCTTCAAGCTTCCTGACGATGTTGAAAATGAAATTGAAAAGCAGGTGCTGGGCGGTGAAATCAACAGTGCCCATATCAGCACGGAACTTCTTGGCAAGGCCCACCGAATCGAAGATGCCAGAGGCCGTTACATCGAGTTCGCCAAGAGCTCTATCAAAAACCAGAGCTTGAAAGGGCTCAAGATCGTCCTAGACTGCGCTAATGGCGCCGGGTATTTTATTGCGCCCATTATTTTCAGGGAGCTCGGCGCGCAAGTGATAAAGGTGGGAACGGACCCGGACGGCTACAACATCAACAAGGACTGCGGCGCCACGCACACTGAAAATATTTCCAGGCTTGTTGTCGAGAACAAGGCCGATCTCGGGATCGCCCTGGATGGAGACGGCGACAGGGTCATATTCTGTGACTCCAAGGGAAAGGTTGTCAACGGCGACCGTATCATCGGCCTCTGCGCCCTTGAATTCAAGGAAAGAGGCAGGCTTGCAAAGAATACAGTTGTCATCACTTCAATGAGCAACCTCGGATTGATAAAAGCAATGGAAGCCGCAGGAATAAAGGTGATTGTCACCGATGTAGGCGACAGGTACGTTGTCGAAAGGATGAGAGGTGAAGGATTCAATATCGGAGGCGAACAGTCCGGACATGTGATTTTCATGGACTATGTCACGACAGGAGACGGGATAATCACCGCGCTCCATGTCCTAAAGCTCATGATGGACAAGGGAAAATCCATAACTGAACTCGCCGGTTTCATGGAGGAATATCCCCAGGCGCTTACAAGCATCAAGGTCAAGGAGAAAATTCCGCTGGAAAACCTGCCGTTGCTGGGGAAGACCCTCTCGGACTGCGAGAAATCCCTTGGGGAATATGGACGTGTGGTGGTCCGCTATTCAGGTACGGAAAACAAGATAAGGGTCCTGCTGGAGGCTCACGACAGCAAGGATGTCGACAGCTGGACTTTGAAATTAAAATCCGCCATAGAAAAGGAGCTCTGCTAAAAATGAGACTGAACATAATTCTCTCAGGCAAGTCCGAACTCCTGCAGCCTTTGACATGTACCCGCGAGATTTTCGGCTGCCCGGTCGGCACCTCGACTCTCGGCTACGAACTTGGGAAAAGGCTTTCAAAGATCCTGAAGCAGAAGAAGGACGACAGGAACGACACCCGCGTGTTGTCAGCCCTCGAGGATTTCTGGCCTTCTGAAGAGCTGATCGATGAAATATGTTCCACGTCAAAGGACGTCGCAGTCTTCTATGGCGACAGGAAGGAAGTAGTCATGTGGCTCGCCAAGAGCTCCGAAGTCCCCGAGGAGGCGGAGTGGATCCAGGCCGATTCAAAATCCATCCTGGTCAGGGCGCCATGGCACCTCCTCGCAATCAACGAAGATATAATCGGTTCACTGGAAAAAAGTGTGGTCCACGGCGAAGTCAGGGACGGCGTCACGGTCGACGGTGAAATAATAGTCGGAAAGGGAACTGTCATCCTTCCCGGCGTCTATATCGAGGGAAATGTCGTTTTCGGCGAGGACTGCAAGATCGGACCTAACTGCTATTTCCGTGGCAACACCCTGGTCGGGAACAAATGCCATGTCGGGCAGGCGGTCGAAGTGAAAAACTCCATCCTGATGGACAAGGTCAGCGCAGGCCATCTCAGCTACATCGGGGATTCCATAATCGGATCCGGCACAAACCTCGGAGCCGGCACAATTACAGCAAACTTCCGCCATGACGGCAAGAACCATCGTTCAATACTTGATGGCAAGCTTGTCGACACCGGACGGAGAAAACTCGGTGTCATCATGGGCGACAACGTCCATACCGGAATACACACGAGCATCTATCCCGGCCGCAAGATCTGGCCGAACATGTCCACAAAACCCGGCGAAATCGTGATCAAGGATCTGAAGCCGTAATTTTTTCCGGAACGGAAAAAATTAATTACTGATGAACATTAGAGGTTCCATGACTTCATTTTTGTCAATTGTGCGAGTACCCACTTTTAGTCGCCTATTGATAATTATAAAAGTTTGGTTAAGTTATCACAGTATTTGAGAAATTTATAAAAAGGTGTTGACATGATTGCCGTTCATCCTGAATATATAGTTGATGCGAAAGACAATAAAAAGTCTGTTATCCTTCCTTTCAGGGAATGGAAATTCATTCTTGATGAAATGGAGGAACTGGACGATATAAGATTATATGATGAAGCTAAAAAAGAAAAATCAACTCCTGTTCCTTTCCATGCGGCTATTAAAGAAATCAAAGGCAAGAGAAATTGATTTACCAGATATTCATAGAAAAATCTGCTCAAAAGAAACTTTCAATAATCCCTGAACCCTTTCAAGATAAAATCATTGCAGAAATAGGACTTCTTGCCGATAATCCAAGACCTTTCGGGTGCAAGAAGCTTACTGGAAGAAATGCCTGGAGGATACGGATTGGGAAATACCGAGTAATTTATGAAATAAATGAAAAGGACAAGTCCGTTCTCATCGTCACTCTCGGCCATAGAAAGGATATTTACAGATAAAAATCCATTGGAATTTTTTTCTGAAAGAAAAAAATAATGAATGATCTCAAAGACAAAGTCGCCATAGTCACCGGAGGAGCCCAGGGGATCGGCAAGGGTATCACAAGACATTTCCTCGGGCTCGGGATGAAAGTTGCAATAGCCGACATGGACGAGGAAGCCGGTCTTGAGACCATGGATGAATTCAAGCACCTGGGCGAACTGATGTTTGTCAGGACCGATATCAGCATCGAGGCCGAAGGAAAAAATGCGATTGACAGGGCAATCGAGTGTTTCGGCAGTCTTTACGCGCTGATCAACAATGCCGCAATTCCATTTCCCGGCTCAGTGCCGCCTGAAGAACTCGGCCTCGAACGCTGGAACAGGATAATCGGGGTCAACCTCACCGGTTCATTCATTATGGCAAAACACTCAATCCCTCATCTAAAGAAGACGAGAGGAGCGATAGTCAATATTTCGTCGACACGCGCCATCATGTCCGAACCCTGCAATGAAGCTTATTCCGCCTCAAAAGGCGGCATACAGGCTCTTACCCACGCCCTTGCGAACAGTCTCAGCGGAAAAGTCCGCGTAAACTGCATAAGCCCGGGCTGGATCGAAGTCAGCGACATGAAAAAGAAAAGCAAAAGGCAGAAGTACGATCTTACCCAGGCTGATCATGAACAGCATCCTGCGGGACGTGTCGGAAAAGCCGAGGACATAGCCGAGATGGTTGCGTTCCTCATTTCCGAAAAAGCCGGTTTCATCACCGGACAGAACTTCGTCGTCGATGGTGGCATGACCAAGAAGATGATCTACGTATAAATTTTGCAGACGCAAAATTTATATTCATGGTGAATCGGACTAAAATACACGAATCACACCAAACAACTACGCTGGATTATTTTCCCGGAACGCCACCAACTTGGTGGCATTTCTGTAGAATGATGAGAAATAAGTGCCTGCAGGTTGCCGGCGTTCCCTAGATTGTATTTTGCGTCCGCAAAATTTATCTCCAGATGGCGATCGCATCCACCTTGAATTTCGGGACGTGGATTACGTCCTTGTCGTCAAGGAAATATTTTGTCGGGGTTCCGGAATCGATGTCTTCCTGGACAGGAGTCTCGTCGGAATACCCCACAGCCACAAGATACATGGTCTTCATTTCAGACTTCAGCCCAAGGATTGCAGACACGTTATCCTCTTTGAAATTGCCGATCCAGCATGTGCCAAGACCGAGTTCGACAGCCTTTAAAAGCATGTTCTGTATGGCGGCACCGGCGTCGGCGTAGACGATCTTGTGATTGGCTATATTATCCGCAGAAGCGACGACCGCGATAAACGCAAGAGGAGCCGTCTTGCCCCATTCAGGGCTTCTCTTAGGGCGGACATGACCTCCCCAGCCGGTATGAGAGAAGACTTTCTGGACAATCTCGGGAGTCTTCACGACCATATATCGCAGCTGCTGCATGTTTCCGCCTGAAGGTGCGAGTCTCGCAGAATCGATTAGTTCCGTCAGCAACTTGTCGTCGACAGTTTTCTGTTTGTATCTGCGGATGGAACGGCGGAATCTGATGGCGTCGCCAAGTTTCATAAAAACCTCCATATTTTCACCACTAATCAACACTAATTTTACACTAATAATTAAATTTTGCTGTGAATTTTATTCTAATGATAGAATCAAATTCACAGCAATACTTCTATTTAGTGCCTGACCGAAAACGTAATATTTTCAAAGAGCACAGTACACAATAGACCGGATTTTGTCCTAACTTCAAGAACGAGTTTACCTGCCTCCGTAAGT
>JANYBI010000018.1 GCA_025360875.1 Lentisphaerota bacterium | reverse complement strand
TTTTTTAGCCATTGTCGCGGTGATGGAAAGGTTTAGAACTTACGGAGGCAGGTAAACTCGTTCTTGAAGTTAGGACAAAATCCGGTCTATTGTGTACTGTGCTCTTTGAAAATATTACGTTTTCGGTCAGGCACTAATTATGGACTTAAAGCCTTTGCTTCCCTTTCCTCATGTAACAATTGCTACATATTCGCGCTATACCACGATTGCAGAAAAATTCCAAGCCATGCTAACTTTAGGACTCAAGAACAGCCGCATGAAGGATTATTTCGACATATGGACGCTTTCACAGCACTTTTCTTTTGATGGAGATGTTTTGCGGAAGGCGCTGGAGGCGACCTTTGCCCGTCGCAACACGCCTGTGCTAGCAGATCTGCCTATTGGACTCACGGCGGAATTCAGTGAAGCGTCGGACAAGCAGGCCCAATGGAAAGGTTTTTTGCGGCGTATTGGAGCTAAGGAAGAAAAACCATTTCAGGAAACCGTCGATGATATTTCTGATTTTCTTGTGCCCGTCCTCAATTCTATTGCAGACGGAAAGTCCTTCGAATTTCACTGGAATCCTAAAGGCCCTTGGCGCAAAGGGCGAAATAGATAAATTTGCCCCGCAAATTTATTTCCCGTGCGCTGCCACCATGTAGCAGCGCAGGACGGCATTCATGCGCGTCTGATATCCGCTTCCCTGTTTCTTGAAAAAATCCACAAGGTCGCTATCAAGCCTGATAGACAGGGATTTCTTCGGAGAAGAGAATTTCAATTGGGCGGTCCTGAAGAATTCAGGAGTCAGTTCTGGAATATCAGTGCAGTCTATGTCCGAATCCTTAATCTTCTCAAGAAGAGCCCAGTTTGTTCCAGTAGTCTTTTTCTTCATGTTTCTTGGCCTTTCTGGCTGATATTATCCTTTGACAGGATGCAGCTCCACATCAATGCGATCCGCCAGAAAAGTTTTCAGGAGCGACTGGTAGGGGACATCCCGTTTATTGGCAAGGCGCTTGAGATCCTCCAGAAGTGGTTCAGGAAGTCGAAGGGAAATAGTCTGCGTTGTCGGTTTAAGCTTGGGGAAAGACGGTGTTCCTGCATTCTTCCAGTCAACAAGACCGGCCGAATCACGGGATTGCCAGAAACGTCTTTCTTTCTCTTCATCCTTGAAAACAGGAATTTTCTTTTTCATGATAGATACCTTTTCTGTTCTAGTATAGTCATATCTCTTGCTGAAATCACGCGGATCAGGTCGCCGCGCACTGCAAACACCACGAACAGGAGGCGTTCCGCATCCGTCCTGCCAAGTGCATAATACCTGGCTTCTGAAATCGAATGCTCTGAATCCCTTTTGACGATCAGCGGACGGTTGAAGAACACCTGTTCACATTCTCCACAGGTCACATCATGTCGATCCCAGTTTTTAGTGTCGTTTCCTTCATCCCACTGGAACCCGGAGCATTCGTTGAGCATATCCCTCGGCTTAATCATCTTCAAGTATATTACTATAATATACATTTGTCAAGATGCAAGAACGATATTTCCCTGCAATTATGGGTTTTTCGTGTGATTAGTGTGTTTCGTGGTTTATATTTCTGAGTGTTCTGAAGTTGCACAATCAATTATGAAAATAACTATGATTAAAAATCCATTTCCTGGAGATATAAGGCATATAGCAGTTGTCTCGCTCGCGGGAAAACCTAAGAAGGATGCCATAGACTCTACGCGCAGTCTTCTGAAAGGTTTCGGAATCAGGATGACCGCCATGCCCAACGTGCTCGCGCCTGAACAGGGGACGAAGCTCCCGTCAAACTGCGAACTCCGCATTTCCGACTTCAATGCGGCACTGAAGGACAAGACAGTGGATCTGATACTCGCCTCCAGAGGTGGTTACGGGTCAGTACAGCTACTCGACATGGTCGACTGGCAGCTTTTGAAAAAAAGAAACATCCCGGTCCTAGGATACAGCGACATCACCGCCTTCCATCTTGCGATGTTCGCAAAAAAGGCGGGAATAGCCGTTTCCTCTCCAATGACCTCGGAACTGCCGAGAGCCCTCAAACATCCATTGACTTGGGAGTCTCTGCAATCATCCTTTTCGCCGGTTTCTAAGAAAAATTTTCCGCTTCCGGAAAATTTTAAACTGAATGTAATCAAAGGAGGCAAAGCCTCAGGCAAGATAATCCCCGTGAACCTCTGCGTCCTCACGTCAATGATCGGAACCCCTTATCTTCCTGAATTGAATGGCACTGTCCTGCTGGTCGAAGATCTGTGCGAACCAGCCTACAAGCTTGACAGATATCTCACACATTTGCACCTAGCCGGAATTTTGAAGGATATTTCCGCTCTGCTTCTCGGGAATTTCAGACGCTGCGGAAATGAAAAGGACAGAATGAAGGTTTTTGCGAAATTCGCGGAATCCGTAGACGGCCCGGTGCTTTCCGGAATCCCTTTCGGCCACATCAAACGCCGCCTGTGCCTCCGGTTCGGGGCAGAGATCAGCATCGACAATGGCAAGTTATCCTAAACATGATCTCGACACCAGTATTAGTCCTGAGGAAGACTCCCTATAGCGAGACAAGCGTCATCGCCGTAACGCTGAGCCCCGAATATGGACGCCTGGATTTCATGATCAGGGGCGCCAAACAGATCTCTAAAAAGAAATTCCCACAGGTGGATCTCTTCCGCGAACTTGAAGTCCATTTCAATTATAAAAGTTCCGGACTCAACAATATGCATTCCGTGGAAATCCTGAACACCTTTGACGGCATCGCCAATTTTCCCAGGAACTACATGTCCGCATGCGAAATATCTAACTTCATCCTGCGAAATTCGCAGGCAATGAATCCTTCTCCCGAAGTCTATGCCTCCTTTAAAACAGCCCTGTCGGCAATGAGCAAGTCCAAGACCGACATACCCTGGACTGGACTTGTGAAGCTTGTCTATCTTGATGAACATGGATTCCTACCGGAATCCATAAATTTCGATTCAAACACAAAGAGGAAAGACATAATTAAAAATCTCTTAAGTTCCGTTATTGTCGACACCCCCCTCCCAGTTTATCCGCAGGAAACCTGGCAGAAGCTGGCGGAATGGGTAGATAGCTTATGTAAATATCATCAGTTATAATAAATTTTCAGTCCTGAAAATTTATATGGGCATCCTTCCAAACATCCGCCTTTCCTGCAATGTTCCTTCGCCATGCTGACAAATAGCGCGTGGAATTCATTGAAGAGAGCGGGGTCAGGCGAAAGATTTTCCATGAAATATGATTGCAGTTCGTGGTAGGAGACATCAGGATCGAACCCGAAATGCCGCGCCATGATCCTTTTGGTATATGCGTCTATCACGAACGTCGGAAGGTTGAAGCTGTAGAGCAGAATACTGTCGGCTGTCTCGGGTCCGACTCCTTTGACAGAAAGAATTGATTCCCGCCAGAAAGCGGGAGATTTCCCTGCCGGACGAAGCTTGTCTTCTTCCACATTCGCCAGCCACCAGTCGGTGACAGCAAGCAGCCGCTGCGCCTTGAGCCTGAAAAATCCGGACGGATGGATAGCTTCTTCAAGCTTCGCCAGTGGCATCTTCCGGATCTTCAGCGGGCACATTGCTCCGGCATTCTTCAGGTTGACGATCGCCTTCTCGACATTGGACCAGTTCGTATTCTGGGTGAGAACGGCGCCGACGCATATTTCCCATGGCGTATCGCCGGGCCACCAGTGCTGGGGACCGTAGGTCCTGTAGAGGATATCATAGATCTTTTGAACATCCAATTTCATAGATAAAAACAAGCTCTCAACCACAGAACACACAGATTACACAGATTTAAATTAGACCTTAAAAGTGCCGGTATTTTCTTAACCATTACAATATTTTTTCTGCGTAATCTGTAATACTATCCGTCATTTTAGTGTTCCTTTTGCACGTGTATTTCACAAGCTGTTGTTAAGTTTTTGCGTAGCAAAACCTTAACAATGACTTTTTTCGTGTACTTCGTGTGTTTCGTGGTTTACATTTTTTTCTGTGTATTCAGTGTGTTCTGTGGTTAAAAATTTGGTTGCGGCGCAAGCTGCTCCAGGTGTTCTGTGGTTTAAATGATTTTCATGAGTTCATCGAAAGAGCTCACCGAATAATCTGCG
>JANYBI010000016.1 GCA_025360875.1 Lentisphaerota bacterium | reverse complement strand
TTTTTTAGCCATTGTCGCGGTGATGGAAAGGTTTAGAACTTACGGAGGCAGGTAAACTCGTTCTTGAAGTTAGGACAAAATCCGGTCTATTGTGTACTGTGCTCTTTGAAAATATTACGTTTTCGGTCAGGCACTAGTTATACCGTTGAATCATGGATTCATGGGCATTTTTATTCTCTCAACCACTTATATCTTGCTTTATATTGCAAAATATGCGACTATATTCCAGAAACTTACAACCTGACTTTTACGTTATGAAACATTAATGAGGAAAATCGTGATTTCTGATTTGGAAATTCTGAAGAATGTCATCAAAGCCGGAGAATCGGAGAAGATCGAGTTCAAATCCTCCTTCTCCAAGGAATGTATCGAAACCCTTGTCGCATTTGCCAACTCCAAGGGCGGAGACATCATTATAGGAGTGGACAAGGTCGGAAAAGTCATAGGAACCAATATTGGCGCTGAAACATGCCAGGAATGGATAAACCAAGTCAAGAACGCCACTTCTCCCTCTCTCATCCCAGATGTGGCATCATTTGAGATAGACAACAGGATGATTGCCGTCCTGTCAGTCGCAGAATTCCCAATCAAGCCTGTCTCAACGAAGGGCAGATTCTACCTACGCACAAAAAACAGCAACCACCTGATGAGCATAACGGAGATCTCCAACGCCCATCTGAAAACTTTCAACACAAGCTGGGATTTCTACCCTGACACCATTCATAGCATTAAGGACATTTCCCTGTCGAAAGTGAAGAATTTCATAAGCCAGGCAAATAAATTCCGTGAATCCAAAATAAAAGACAAGCCCTTGCAGGTTCTTCGTAAATTTGAATTGCTAAAGGAAGGAGGGATATCAAAAGCCGCGTTTCTGCTTTTCATGAAAAATGAGTCCTGCCTATCTGCGCTCGAACTTGGACGCTTTTCCGACCCGATAACAATCAAAGATGCCCTGACATTGAAGACCGACCTTTTTTCTGAAGTCGAAGGTGTAATGGATTTCATCAGGAAGCACATCAGCAAAGCTTATGTCATTACCGGGAAACCGCAACGGGATGAATTCTGGGACTATCCGCTTGACGGAATCAGGGAGATCGTTGTCAATATGATTGTACACCGCGATTATGCAGACTCTTCCGATTCGATAATCAAGATATTCGATGACCGTATAGAGTTTTTCAACCCAGGTAATTTGCCCGATGGACTCACCGTAGACAATCTGCTTTCGGGCAATTACAGGTCGCAGATCCGAAACAAGCAGATTGCGACCGTCTTAAAGGAAATCAAACTTGTAGAGAAATACGGCTCTGGCATACGGAGAATTTGCGAAGCATTTCTTGAAAACGGTAACAAAATCCCCGTGTTTGAGAACTTCCAGCATGGCTTCAGCGTTACGGTATTTCCCAGAACCGCCCAGAAGGCCGGACAGAAAACCGGACTCGAAACCGGACAGAAAACCGGACAGAAAAACATTGATGAGGAAATCCTCAGCCATTTGCGAACGAATCCCAATCTTACGATAGTGGGGAACTATGCTCCTTGCTTGGCAAAGGCAAATCAATGATAAATGAATACATACGGAGATTGAAGAGGCTCGGAAAATTGCAACGACAGGGTAGCGACAAAAAAGGCGTGTGGATGGTCGTTGACAAATAATCCATCACCCGGAGAACCCCTTTTATGGCTAGTTGATGTAGTTTTAAAAAGATTCTTTACAAGCTTACAGTTGTCACATAAGGCTTGAATATGAAAAATGTTTCAAAAATGTTTCAATTTATAAACGTGTTTCAGGTTTCAGCAGGTTTACACAAGCATCTTCAAAGGCCTCTTTTTGAGGCTAAAAAGGATTTGGACCAACACATGTCTAGTAATAAAATTCGAATTATCCAATACTTATGGAATTATTTATAAATTAAGAAAATAGCATTTTAATTTAGCCGATTTCCTCCAAAAACCTTCCATTTTCAGACTCATTTTGATCCATCCGTTTTTATTTTATTATTTCCAACAGGAACCTTCACAGACACTATCACCGTGTCTTTACAGGAACTTTTCAACAAAAAAACAGGAGATTTTTATGCCGAAAACAAATGTCGTCGTAAAGCTTACAGGAGAGGACGGAAATGCATTCTACATTCTTGGAAAAGTAATCAATGCCTTGAAGCATGCTGGTCTTGACGAAATGGCTAAGCAATACGAAATGGAGGCAACAGCAGGAGATTATGAGAACCTCCTACGCGTCACTATGAAGTTCGTGGAGGTCGAGTAGGAAGTATCAATTTTACAAGCCGCCCTTGAGCCTGATTGGAACCTAAGAAATTCTGGTCAGGCTCTACCTTTTTCAACCATAAATATGAAAGGAATCCCCATGGTCAAATTAAACACAAGCTATCCCCAAGGAGTGGATATGCTGGTCATTCAAGGGTCAAGGAAATATGTCGAAGCTGGGAACATAGTGCCCGTTTTGAATATCCTGAACACTCTGATAGAACCGCAGAATATCAGGAAATTTGCTGACAAGGTCATGTTCTGCATAGAAGGATATGACGATGACCCTAGAGAACTTGCAGAGATACCGGAAGTCAGGAATTGGATAAAGAAATTA
>JANYBI010000014.1 GCA_025360875.1 Lentisphaerota bacterium | reverse complement strand
TTTTTTAGCCATTGTCGCGGTGATGGAAAGGTTTAGAACTTACGGAGGCAGGTAAACTCGTTCTTGAAGTTAGGACAAAATCCGGTCTATTGTGTACTGTGCTCTTTGAAAATATTACGTTTTCGGTCAGGCACTAGTTATGGAAAAATTCTCAAAACTACCCTTCATTGTTCCGACCAAGAAAGGATTCGTCTTCCTCGGCCTCTGCGCCCTGATATATCTTTCCGCAACACAGTCGCAGTCGGGTCTCCTGTTCCTCGTCCTCGGCATCATTGTCGGCGCGTTCGTCCTGAATGTGTTCACCTCCTTCCTGCTTATCAGGAAAGTCAAAGTGGACATGGATGAAACCATAAAGGCGACAGAAGGCTGTGCCGTCCCCTCGCCTCTGAAAATAACGAATCTCTCCAAGTTCAGCCTTGGTCTCATTGAGATCTCTTCACAATACGGGGTCCTGATGAAAATATACTCGCTGCCGGCGAATGTAGATTCGCACGTCATGCCGGAAATAGTCTTTCCGCGCCGCGGAATCTATCCTTTGAAGAATCTCATGATGAAATCAACATATCCTTTCGGCCTGGTGAAGGCCAGCATGAAACTTTCAGGGTCGGGGGAAGCCATAGTGTTTCCGGACATCTACAAATGCCTTCCTGCCCAGGCTTCAGGATTTGAGCCCATGGTCGGGGGAAGCTGCCAGGACAAGCACAGCAGTCCTTCCGGGTTCGACTTCTCCGGCGTCCGTCCGATGCAGAGCGGGGACTCCTTCAGGCACATACACTGGAAATCGTCCGCCAAGGGCACGGGCATCATGATAAAGGAGTTCAGCGAGGAGCTTTCCGGGCGGCTTACTATATTTCTCGACAGCCGGGCTTCCGCCGGAATGGAACTTTGCGATATGGCCGCGCGGGCCGCAGGCTCGATCGCATTTTCATCCCTGGACGCCGGACATCATGTTGAGATAGTTGATCCGTCCCGGGAAGATTCGCTTGTTGTACCTCCGTTTTCAACAGGTGACGCACTGCTTGAGTTCATTGCGAGAACAAGGCCATCCGACGATTTCAATCCCACCGACAAGATGAAAGATGTCCTTAAAAAAATCTCCAGCAGGTCGGCGGTCGTGATCGTGGCCGTGAGACATGAAGGTTTGAATGAAGCTGTTGAATTTCTCCTTTCCCAGAACAGGAAAGTCTCCCTGTATGTTCCCGATTCGATGAATGGGGATTTATTGCCAGCGAACATCAAGGTCTACAAATATGCAAAAAATACCATATACCAGTGATAAAACGGCAGATTTGGCCGGATATGGGACCGACGGTTCCAGGCTCAGCCGCGTCTTCGGGAAGTTTTTCGGAAGCCAGGGGGACAAGTTCAGGGATCCGTTCTACCTTCTCATCCTTCTTGGTTTCATCTCGCAGGGTTTTTTCTGGGAAAACGCAATAATGCCGGCTATGCTCGCCGTCTTCTGGTTCCTGCTGATACATCTTTCAGCAAAAAAATATTCGATAGGTGAGCCCATGGAGATCCTCATCCTGTTCCTTGCTCTCCTGATATCTATCAATTTCGGACGTACGGCGTTCATGAGATCCCTTTCGTTCGGCAACGGTCTCCTCGTCCTCCAGTGCATGAGAATGCTCAGGCCTCTCACGTCCAGGGAGAAATGCCTTTCCGCCGGAATAGCAATAGTCAACATCACGGTTGGCAGCCAGATGATGCTGGAATACAGCTACATACTTGTACTTGCTGCGGCGCTTGTGCTCATCCTGCAGACGTTCCACGGACTTGAGGCCGAAGCGTGCGGATTTTCCGGATCCAAGTTCTCCCCCATGTCGAAATGGCGCGAATTCATGGTGGTGTTCGTAGCCATGGTTGTCTTCTTCGTCGTTTTCCCAAGATACAGGGTGTTCAGTTCCGTAACGGCAAACCTGTCAATTGGCCGTAACGCGCCGATAGCGCCGACGCTTGACCCGGCTTCAGGAGGAATGGAGGGCTCGGGACGGCTGATATTCCAGATTTCAGGAGATGATGTCGGGTATTTGAAAACATTCACCCTTGACACTTTCGACGGGACAAGATGGTCTGCGGGAAAACATGCCACTGCCTTCAGGAGAAGCCTGCGGCTGCAGCCAATGGGCGAACTGAAGTATCGCAAGGCAACTGTCAAGGAAATAACTCTTCTCGGCGGTTCGCTTCCGACAGACGGATATCCTGTCGCCCTTAAAGGCAATTTTTTCCAGGATGATTATGTCTCCTGGCAGGGAAGCGTCCGTGTCTCGCGATATTGGCCCTCGGACAACAACACCTACGAATACTGGACGGATCTTAAAAAAGTACAGGAAGCCGACGATCGGGAAACCGCCTCCTGTCTCCAGAATCCCGGGCTTTCGGCCAGAACGGTCAAATTCATAACGGACGCCACCTCCGGAGCAGCCGGAGAATATGAGAAGGCCAGGGCCCTGGAGAAATATTTCCGGAACAATTTCACATATGAAATAGGGACATATGACCTGAACCGGCTGAATCCGCTGGAAGATTTCATTTTCAATGGGAAACGCGGGCACTGTGAACGTTTCGCCTCCGCCCTGTCCTTGCTATTGAGGCAGATCGGCATACCCTCGAGGATTGCGATCGGATTCGTGCCGGCCGAGAAGAACGAGATTGGAGGATTCTACAATGTGAGGGACACACATGCCCACGCCTGGGTTGAAGCCTATTTCCCCGGACGGGGATGGACAATCCTGGACGCCACACCTGTTTCCGACAGGCTGCTGCAGCCTCCGGCCGGCGGCTTTGCCCTGACGATGCGGGACTGGATAGAATTCCTATGGTATCAGAAGATCGTCGGGTTCACTTCCAACGATCAGACGGCCATATATAAGTTCGCCGCGGAAAACATTGATATGGGCATGGAAAAGATATCCAGGAATTCAGGAATCGCGATACTCCTGATCTCAGGCTTGCTCATTCTTATCGGCGGGCTGCTGCTGCTGGGAAGATATTCCGCCAGGAGGGCATACAGGATGGAATCAATCACTGCTGCCGAAGTGTATGCCGATCATTTCTACCGGAATCTCCTCCGTGAACTTGCTTCGGCCGGCATCAGGAGAAACCCATGCGAGACACCAGGAGAAATATTCCGGAAGGCGTCGGCAAAGATCCCGTCGGCATCACAGGAAATCGCTTTCATAACCGACGAGTTCTGCAAGATAAGGTACGGCGGACACATGCCTGAAACAGGTCTGTATGACAAGGTGAAAAAATCACTACATGCGGTAAATCTGGCAATCAAATCACGAAAGACATTTGCCACAGACTTGCACTGACTTTAACACAGATTTGCTCTTCACCACGAAGAATTCCTGAAGGACACGAAGGATATTCCATTTGTGGGAAGGAATTTTCCTTGGTGGCATTACCTGTCGTGCCGGATTGCTTTGACGAAGGCGAATGGCTTTCTGAGTGAACAGTCTTCCTTTTTAGTCTGTGAAAGTCTGTGGCGAAACTCCCAGATCTAACAATTCACATTGTCCTGAAAAAGCAATGGGCCTTACTTGACCTAGTCACTTGACCTGGTTATATTAAAGTCATAAAACGATAACGCGAGGTTCCAATGGAAACAATGGTGATTTCCGAATTCAAGGCGAAGTGCATACGTGTGGTGAAGGACATAAACAGGACGAAGCATCCTCTCGTCATCACCCTCAGAGGAGTTCCCGTCGCCAGGATTGAACCCATCAGGAGCAAGGGCGCCAAGAGGGAACTGGGCACCATGAAGGGTACCGTGAAGATAAAAGGCGACATAGTATCGTGCGATTTCAGCGGAGACTGGGAGATTAACAGATGAAAATTCTTCTTGATACCCACGTCTGGATATGGATTTCAGAAATTCCGGATGAACTTGGAAGCAATGCCAGAAGGCTGCTAGAAGATCTTGACAACGAAATATTCCTGTCGCCAATATCAACTCTTGAAATAGCCCAGCTTATCAAATCCGGAAAGATAGAACTTAAACATTCCCTTTCCTCCTGGGTAAGGAAATCATTGTCCGAGCTGGATGCGAAGACCGCACCTTTCACCCACGATATTGCGGAAATGGCATATAAGGTTCCTAAACCTTTTCACAAGGATCCAGCTGACAGGATTCTTGCCGCAACCGCAATCCTTGAAAACCTGGGATTCATGACCGCCGACAAGGAGATCCTCGGCAACAGGCATATCCGTACTATAAACGCCAGGAAGTAAGCCTGTCTGGCATCGTTATATGGCATCTCTTCTTACTGGATGGAATCCTTTGTCTGGACGCTGTCAATCTGCACCGTGAACATCTGCTCGTTGGTAGGAACGGTCGGCATGGTCTTATCCTTCGTCTCAACAGGATGCGCATACCACCAGTTCTTCGCATCTGCATCGGTCCATGATCCGGCATCCCTGCACAACCTGAGGGCTTCGGAAAATGATTCTGCATCGGGATAACGTTGTGCAGGTTCCTTCTCAAGGCACTTCCTCAGGACCATCTCAAGATCTTCCGGAATCGGAGTTCCAAGCTCCCTGCCGGTAGGAGGAACATGATTCGCATGGGCCATGAGTATCTCCAAAGTCTTCTCGGACTTGAAGAGCGGCTTCCTGGTCAGCATGAAATAAGCCACGCACGCCAGACTGTACAGATCAGAACGTCCGTCCACTAAAGGCGCCTGGTTCACTATCTCAGGACTGATATATCCCGGGGTCCCGCTGATCGCATTTGCCATGGTCAACTGCTGGGATCCACTGCCTGCCTGCTTGGCCAGACCGAAATCCAACACCTTTACAAAGTCCGGTATTCCACCGCGGTTGCATAGGAATATGTTGGCCGGTTTGATATCCCGATGGATGAGCCCGGCCTTGTGCGCCTCTGCAAGGGAGCCGCAGACTTGCCGGAGAACGTGTATGACCCTTCCGGGAGGAAGCGGACCGAACCTCTTGACGATATCGTCGAGATCCAGCCCTTCGAGATATTCCATGGCATAGAAGAAGACACCGTCGGAATTGTGCCCGAAATCATAGATGGAAATTGTGTTGGGATGGGTCAGCTGGCTGCATGTGGTCACTTCCCTCTCGAAACGGGCGGTCGCTTCCGGACCGACCTGGCTCGTTATGAGTTTTATCGCTGTCGGCCTCCGGAGGAGCTGATGCGTTGCCAGATATACTGATCCCATGCCTCCTTCTCCAATCTTCCTCTGGAGCTTGTATTGCCCGAGCTCCTCGATCTTGAGCTGGGCGTTCGCAGCCTTGCGTGCAAGCATGGTATTCATGCGCATGGCCAGGGCCACGGCAAGTCCAACAGCCGCCAGAAGCAGCATAAGGGCACCAAAGGCGAGCCTGAGAATGGTCAGCGGCCGGATGGCCTCGGCGACATCGACTTCGGAAATTATCCCGATGCCATATTCCGGCAGGCAGCGCCAGGCTGCAAAACTCAGTTCCCCGCGGTAATCCCGATGCCCCTTGAGATCAATCCCGTTTCCGCCTTTCATCACAGCTTCTGCCGGCAACGTGAACGGCCACGCCGCCCTTGTTTCGTCAGAGACGGCATCCCCCATCTGCAGGCGCCTTCCCGGATCGCGGATCTGGATCCTGAGGACTGCCGACTCAACCCCCTTGGGCACAAATCCGAGATCTGCAAGTTCGCCGAAAAACCGGCTCCGGCTGAGGAGATGCCCATGCGGCAGACATACAGCATAAACTTCAGAGGACCTCCCCGTCCTCATGCTGGAGAAGAGAGAGGAGAATCCCTTTGTCTGATCATATGACGCGGCAATCACGCCTGTCAATTTATCCCCATCCCTGACAGGCACCATGAACAGCTGCGTCGGTATCTTCTGGTCCTGCACCTCGAGCATCATCGGAGGAGATGTGTTTATCCCCTTCTCCGCGGAAGGAGTCTTTTTGAGAGTATCAATTATCCATTGCGGGGCGGTTATGCCATCAATGGCCTGCGTGCTGCTGGCCAGGATCTTCCCGTCCGGCGTCAACGCCATCCAGCCATCGGCCCTGAGCCATCCTATGTCGCGCCCCATCGCAGCGGCAAAAGGAGGAATCATGTTTTTGTCACCGGAAAAGGCCTTGCGCGCCAGCTCCTGGATTTCATCGTCGCTGAAAAGCACCTTTGTCATGTCCTCGCGGAGCGAAAGAGTCTTCTGGGCGACCATTGCGCCGGTATCGGCGGCTGCATTCAGATCATCCCCTATCATTTTCAGTATCTGTGTCTGGATAAGGGACTGGACGATATAGCCGATAATCATGAGGACGGCAAAGATGCCGGCTACCGAAAGCCAGAAACGCCAGTTCGCCTTTTTTGTAAAACTTGTGGATGAAACCAGTGAAGACAAGGTAAACTCCTGATATCTCTGTTTTAAGGGTACCCTTAAATATATCTATCAGGGACAGTTCCTTCAAGGAGGCGCACACTAAAAATGCTTTTCAATATTCTTTGGGGAAGCTCTAAAAAATGACATTTGACGCGTAAAAATTTGAGTATGCGCCATTATATGATAAATTTTTAACTTTACATGAAAAATCTATTGAAAATACTGTTCTGGGTCTCTTTCAGCCTTCTCGGAGCGATTTCGCTTGCGATAGTCGCATTCAAGCGTGGGGAGCCGGTCAATGCGCTATGGCTGGTCACCGCTTCCATCTGCGTGTTCGCGATCAGCTACCGTTTCTACAGCAAATGGCTTTTCACGAAAGTCTTCATCCTTGATCTGAAACGCGCCACACCTGCTTGCGTCAAGGAGGACGGGAAGGACTATGTCAAAACCAATTCATGGATAGTTTTCGGACATCACTTTGCGGCGATCGCGGGACCGGGTCCGCTTGTCGGACCAGTTCTTGCGGCGCAGTTCGGATATCTTCCGGGTGCGCTCTGGATACTTGTCGGGGCCGCTCTCGGCGGTGCCGTCCACGATTCGATGATCCTTTTCTGCTCGATGCGCCGGAACGGAAAATCCCTTGGACAGATGGTAAAGGAGGAAATAAACTCCTTCGCCGGACTTATCGCGCTCCTCGGGATCATTTCAATACTTATAATTCTGATAGCAGTTCTAGCGCTGGTGGTCGTGAAAGCTTTGGCTGAAAGTCCATGGGGAGTCTTCACGATCGCCATGACCATTCCCATAGCGCTGATCATGGGAGGGGCGCTAAGATACATATGCCCGAAGAATATCGGATATGTTACAGCCTTCGGGGTCACAGGACTTCTTCTTTCGGTCTATTTCGGACAGTATCTTACCCATTTCCCGACAATCGAAAGGATGCTTACGCTTGACGGGAAATTCCTCGCGGTTGCGATCATCATTTATGGGTTTGCGGCATCGGCCCTGCCCGTATGGCTTCTTCTCGCGCCCAGGGATTATCTCAGCACGTTCATGAAGATAGGAACTGTAATTTTCCTGGCTGTAGCGGTCCTCGCGATAGCGCCCAACATGCAGATGCCTGCAATAACGAAATTCATTGACGGTACCGGACTCGTATTTGCCGGACCAGTCTTCCCGTTCTGCTTCATAACCATCGCCTGCGGCGCCATCTCCGGATTCCATGCCCTTATTTCGTCCGGGACTACGCCCAAGATGATCACCAGCGAAAAATGCGTGAGGACTATCGGTTACGGCGGCATGATAGTTGAAATGATGGTCGCGATAATGGCGCTTATCGCGGCAAGCACGATGAAGCCCGGAATTTATTTCAGCATCAACGTCAAAGGTGAAGCGGCAGCAGTGGTCCAGAAAGTTTCTGCCGCCGGATTCGATGTCACCGAACAGGAGATGAAGAATCTTGCCGAAACTCTTGGCGAAAAAACAATGTTCGGAAGAACTGGCGGTGCGCCGACATTCGCGGTCGGCATGGCGGAGATGCTGTCGAAGATATTCTCCGGCAGCACTGCGATGGCGCTCTGGTACCATTTTGCGATCATGTTCGAGGCGTTGTTCATATTGACGACGATAGACGCGGGAACCAGGGTCGGGAGGTTCCTGATGCAGGACCTGCTTGGCCATATCACGCCGGCACTCGGACATAGCGGGACTCATTTGTCGAACATAACTTCAAGCCTGATCTTCTGTTGCGCCTGGGGATGGTTCCTCATACAGGGCGTCATCGATCCGCTCGGAGGAATCAACAGCCTCTGGCCGATCTTCGGGATAGCTAACCAGCTGCTGGCGGTAATCGCCCTTTCCCTCGGCACGACGATACTCATAAAGATGGGCAAGGAAAGATACATATTGGTGACGCTGATACCTCTGGTCTGGCTTTTCGCCGTCACCATGACAGCAGGATTCATGAAGATCTTCAGCGCCAGCCCGAAACTCGGATTCCTTGCAAATGCCAATGAACTTTCGCAAAAAATATCCGGTGGAGGAACGGCAAAGCAGATACTTGAATGGGAAAATCTGATTTTCAACAATTATGTGAATACCGCAGTTTCAGCGATATTCATGATACTGGTGGTGCTCATCGTCTGCGCCTGCGTCCGTGAATGGTATCTGCTGCTGTCCAAGAGTAAATCCCCTGTACTCTGCGAATCTCCGTATGTCGAGCTGGAAACGACGTGAGTGGAAGATAAGATTGAACCGGAGCATAATTTCAGAGGAAAGACGGCAGACGACAGGAAAACTTAGCCTATTATTGCACTTTACTTTATTGTTTGAATACTGAATGTCCTTTATTGGTAATTCGATCTGTCACTCCCGCCCGATCCGCAAGCCATCGAAACACCTTTACAAATCCTTCCGTGGCACGCTTCTTCATATCATAATTCGGAGACCAGCGTACCGCCTTATGGTTAAACTCAGCCTTAGAAACTTCAAGTGACCAGCTCTCTCCGTCAAGCCCGGAATCAGGATCCCTAAGTCCCATCTTCTCAAATCCTGACTTATTGACCAACTCTTCAAGTTCCTGGAACTCATTAGCAGTTAACCTGAACTCTTTCTCTTCGACAAGCTTTCCATCTCCATAACCTGCTTGACCGTCAAGACGCTTTAAAACCATTAGGGCTCCTTCGCCTTGATTCTGGACACGAATGCAATAGCGATTTCCCCACGTTGGGGCGATCATAGCCCTGTAAATACGCAAGGAAGAGTTTTTTTCCTGTGGAGACAATTCAGATTCTTTGAGTATCTGTAAAACAGAATCTCCTTGTTTACTTTCTCCCTTCTTGATAGATGCATCGGCAAAGCAAATGTGACCATCAAAAGATAACGCAAGAAATACAAGTAACCCAAACTTACATAGTTGTTTCATAAGTACACCAAACCTCTTATTATGGTACTTCCCCTTTTGCTGGTCAAAAACTGGGTTTGACGACAGCGTGTCTCGGCCCCCGCCTAAAATCTAGCCTCAAAACAGTTATAATCAATCCTGTTCCCTAATGCAGTATAAAATAGAAACGGCGAAACGGAGCAAAAGATCCAGAGGGCAGAAGACAGGCGACAGGAAATGTTGGAGTACAAACTTTAGTTTGCTTACTTGAAATAGATAAGTTTGATCAAAAATCCAATCACAATTAAAATTACCAGAAGTAACGAAACAACAATTGGGATCATTACTTTTTGTTTCTTTTTATCTTCCTCTCTTCTTTTCTCATCCCCGAATTCATGCTTGCAGGATGGACATTTGAACCAGTAAGTCTCTTCCTCGTTATAAAAAATAGTAAAGATTTCCCTCCATTCCTTCCAGGAAACAGTGAATTTCCGAGTGCATTTCGGGCAGATCAAATCTTTTTCGTGAACGTAATACATGATTAATAAATTATTTTCGTACCCGAAAATAATTTATCCCCTGATGAGTTTCAGGAGCTCGTCGCGCTTCGCTTCCATGGTCTTTTTGTCCTTCGCCTCGGTGATCAGTCTCATGAGAGGTTCGGTGTTTGAGGCGCGGACATTGAACCACCAGTCCTTGTATTCCACTGAAATCCCGTCGAGCTCGAACATCCTGCCGTCGGAATATTTCTTCTTGATCTTTTCCAGGATGGTCTTCACGTCCGAAACCTTGGAATTGATCTCACCGCTGGAACAGTATTTCCTGAGAGGAAGGACAAGCTCGCTCACCTTCTTGTCCGTCTTGCAGACAAGATTTGCAAGCTTGAGCATTGCGAGACCCTGGGATTCGGTCGTGTAGTTCTGCTTGAAGTAATAGTGGCCTGAAAGCTCTCCGGCGAAAACTGCGTCATACTCGCGCATCTGCGCCTTGATGAAAGCGTGTCCTACCCGTGACATTATCGCCTTGCCGCCGTTCTTCTCGATGCATTCCTTGACGGCCCAGCTGCTTCTCAGGTCATACAGGATCGTCGCGGGTCCCTCGGAGAGGATGTCCTGCGCGATGAGGGCGGTGAAAAGGTCCATGGGAATGATCTCGCCCTTGTCATCGATGAATCCGCAGCGGTCGGCGTCACCATCGAATCCGGCGCCGAAATCAGCTCCGACTTCCTTCACTTTTGCGCGGAGGGCGTCGAGCGTATGCGTCTCGAGGGGGTTTGCCTCGTGGTTCGGAAAAGTGCCGTCGAGTTTTTCATAGAGAGGGATCAGTTCGAACATGTCCCTGATGCCTGCGATCTCGTATGAGCCCATGGCGTTTGCGAAATCCGCAACAACCTTGAGCTTGCGGCCGAGTTTCGCATATTTCCTGAGGAACTGACCATATTCGGCCGAAATGTCATACGTGGAGATTTTTCCTTTTGACGAAGATTCGCCCCAGGATCCGTCATGCACAATTTTCTCTATGTCGGCGATGCCTGTGGCGCCACTGATTGGAACCGCCTCCTTTCTGCAGAGCTTGAATCCGTTCCATTCGCCGGGATTGTGCGAGGCGGTTATCATGACGCTGCCGTCGGCACCGAGCTTGCCGTTGGCGAAGTAGGACATGGGCGTGGAACACATGCCGATATCAATCACATCGGCGCCCTGTTCAGTCATACCCTTTGCCAGGGCTTTGAAGAGCGGGACCGAATGCGGGCGCATGTCGCGGCCGACTACGACTTTCCTGGCTCCGGTGAACTTTATGAAGGCGCGTCCGATCTTTTCAGCGACGCCTTCGTTGAGCTGTTCCGGATAGATTCCCCTGATGTCGTATGCCTTGAAAATTCCAGCCATTGTCAAATCTCCTGTTATTCTTGAACTGATCGATCATTTATATATAAGCCAAGTAGTTCCAATTTCAATTATAGGAAATCTCTAAAAATTCACATTATGTCATTTTTTAGAGGTTCCCTATGGCTTTCCAGTTTTTCACCCTGTAATATTCTTGATATCATACTTATGCATGCTAGAGTTATGCCATTATGCACAGGAGGACGATATGACACGCACAACCGTAGTGCTACCGGATGAGATAAAGGATATTGCAGTAAGGAACGCGCATGCCGAAGGAATATCCTTTGGAGAGTTCGTGCGCCGTTCCCTGGAGAACTCCATCCGCAGGGACATCAGTGAAAAAGAGAGCTACTCCCGGAGGCACGACTCTCTTTTTTCCGGAATGAGGAGAATGAGACAGGAAGCAACGCCCGGAGTCCGTGATGGAGCGCTGAACCATGATGAATACCTTTATGGCAGCGGGCATGATCAAATGCAACGCAAGGGAAGGAAAAAGTGAGGTGCACCAACGGAATATTCGTGGATACCGGAGCTTTCCTGGCAATGCTCATGCCTGACGACCAGTTTTATGGTTCAGCAGATGAATTATGGAAAAAACTTGAAAGCGAGAAAATTCCTTTATTCTCTTCAGAGCCGATCCTGATTGAGACGGCCAATTTTTTGATAAGACAACAGAATCCGTACATGGCCGCAGAGTGGATCAGGAACTCCCTGGACTCAAAAGAGATACGATGGCTGCAGCCTTCAAAGGATGACCTGAGAAATGCAAGCAGCTACATAGTAAAATTTTCCGACCAATGCATAAGCATGACCGATGCCATTTCCTTTTCACTCATGAAACGGCACAACATCCAGCACGCCTTCTCCTTCGACAGGCACTTCTCCCTGGCAGGGTTCAAATTAAATTGAACAGGAAATGCGTCAATCCTTCTTCGCTGGCTGTTTGACCGGCTCTTCCTTTTCGATGGCATCACGTATGCCGTCCTTGGCCTTGTTGAATTCGCGGATCCCTTTTCCAATGCCTTTGGCGAGATCCGGAATCTTGCTTCCGCCGAAAAGCAAAAGGACGATTAAGAAGATGATAATAAGTTCCTGATAGCCTAACATTCTGTCCTCCCTTTGTTTACTTTGAACATCTTTTGCAGCAGGTAGCATGCCAATCCCTACTGACTTGGTAAGTTTTTCAAACTTCGCTCAAATTTCAGCAAAGACAGGCTGAAAACCAGGTTTATTCCACTTATTTCAGCCTTAAACAATAATATTTTACTGATTTAATAAAGATTGGCATTGTATCTGCTTTAAGAATGATTATCATTATCAAACAAGAGGTTCGCGAAACTAAAAGAGGAGGAACTACAATGGAAGTGTCAAGGCGCGACTTTCTGAAGTATTGCGGGATATCCGCCGGTACGCTGGGACTGAGCCTGTTCGATCTGGGCATACTGAACTCCGTCCTGGCCGCTGATGGTGCCCCGTCGGTAATCTGGCTCCAGGGGAGCTCCTGCTGCGGCTGCTCAATCTCACTTATAAACAGGATTGCGGCCACAGTACCCAAGACCGTCGACGAGCTGCTGACTTCCTCGATAGACCTTATCTTCCATCCGAACCTCATGGGACCGGCCGGAAGTGAAGCTGTCGCCGCGGTACGCTCCATACAGAAATACATCCTGGTCCTGGAAGGAGGAGTTCCGACGGCTTTCAATGGCATGCCTTGCACGGTATGGACGGAAAACGGGGTGGATGTGACGTACGGTGAAGCCATTATGAGCCTTGCGCCGAACGCCATGAAGATCATCTGCGTCGGAGAATGCGCCTGTTTCGGTGGAATTCCGGCATCCGGCGGGAATCCGACTCAAATAATGAGCGTACCCGCATATCTCGGCATGGAAACGATCAATATCGCAGGATGCCCTCCCCATCCCGACTGGATGATCGGGACAATCGCACAGCTGCTGGCGGGCAACAGCGTACCTCTCGACTCTTATGGACGCCCTACCTCCATCTTCAGCAATACAGTGCACAGCCACTGCCCACTCAGGGGAACTGACGAAGCTGACACTTTCGGAGTAAGGAACAGATGCCTGAGGGAACTCGGATGCCGGGGACCTGAGACATTTGCCAACTGCCCGGACAATAAATGGAACAACGGAGTCAGCTGGTGCGTAAATGCAGGTGGTCCTTGCATCGGGTGCACGGAACCGGATTTCCCTGGAACAAATTCTTTCTACAGCGGTGACGGCGGCGGGGATTGATAAAATTAAAAGTAAAAACAAATGACGGGAGGGCAACATGGCAACTTTCACAGTAATAGATCCGGTGACCAGAATTGAAGGTCATATGAAGATCGAGGTGTCTATAGACGCCTCTCAGGGAGTCCAGCAGGTAGTTGACGCCAACGTATGCGGAACATTGTTCAGGGGATTTGAAAAACTGCTTATCGGAAGAGATCCCATGGACGCACAGCATATAACGCAGCGCATCTGCGGAGTATGCCCGATATCGCATGCGATGGCCGCTGTCGTTACGCTTGACAAGATCAGCAGGACAAAAATCCCTCTCAACGGCCTGATGCTGAGGAATCTGGTGATGGGAGCCAACTTCGTGGAATCGCACATCCTCCATTTCTATCTGCTGAGCGCCCTTGACTACATCGACGGTCCGGCCATGAGGCCCTGGCTTTCGACATGGTCCATCGACAGACGTTTCGACAAGGCGACGACTGACGTTCTAATCGGCCACTACATAAAGGCGATAGAGATGAAACGCAAGGGACAGGAAGCTGCGGCCGTATTCTGCGGAAAGATCCCGCATTCTCCGGCATATATACCCGGCGGATTCACAAATGCCCCGACTCAGGAGCAGATAACCCTGTTCAACAGCTATCTCACCGAGCTTATCGATTTCGTAAATAACATCTATATCCCTGATGCGGAAGCTCTCGCCGCAACCTATAACGACTATTTCAGTATCGGAAGAGGCTACGGCAATCTCCTCGCCTACGGATGTTTTGACGAGGATGTCGCAGGCAAGAAAAAGCTGTTTACGCCCGGATTCGTGCTCAATGGCGCTTTAAAGAAGAAGGCGCCCGTAATGACCAAAATATCCGAGCATGTCAAAAATTCCTGGTATGCTGACAGCACGACCAATCTGAACCCGAAAGCCGGAATAACCGAGCCTCTATATCCGAAAGGAGACGCATACAGCTGGCTTAAAGCACCGAGATACGTGAAAAATCCTATGGAGGTTGGACCGCTGGCGAGAATGTGGATGACCGGAGATTATCAGGACGGAATATCCGTTATGGATCGCCAGGTTGCCAGGGCGTATGAGGCCAAGAAGATCGCCGAGGCGATGGCGCGTTGGGTGTCGACGGTGAACCTCGCTGCGCCTGTCTATAAGAAGGATACAGTCCCTGCAAAGGGAACAAATTACGGCCTGACAGAGGCTCCCCGTGGAGCGCTTGGACACTGGGTGAAGATAGCTGGAGGCAAGATAGCCAGCTACCAGATAATCACTCCGACCTGCTGGAACTGTTCGCCGAGGGACGATGCGGGTCAGATGGGACCTATGGAGAAGGCGCTCATAGGGACAGTTGTCCAGGACCCGGACAAGCCTGTCGAAGTCCTGAGAGTGATACATTCGTTCGATCCATGTCTTGATTGCGCAGTACATGTCATGAGGGCAAAATGAAGAACAACACCAAATGCCGTGTATGGGTGGCCGGCCTTGGAAACGTCCTCATGAGCGATGATGGGGCCGGCGTGGTGGCGGCGAGGATTCTCGCCGAGAATCCACCGGCCGGTACTGTCATCTCAGACGTAGGAACCGCAATAATGTTTTATCCGAACATGCTCAGCGATGCCGAAAGCATACTTTGCATAGATGCCGTGACAAGCGGCAAGAAGCCTGGAACGGTCTCATTGTTCACAGATGCCGACATTGACGCGTCCGGGGGGCTTTGGCGCTCCGCCCATGAGCTCAGCCTCCTTGACGCCGTCGACATCTTCCGGCAGGGCAAGCGTCCTCCGATAATGATAATCGGGGTCGAACCTGAACGGATCGAATACGGGCTTGAACTAAGCAAGACTGTGAAAGACGCCATGCCTGAGATAATTTCACTTGCCAGGAAATGCATGGACAGCTTATAAATTCCATCCCGGGACGGGTCAAGGAAATCCCTTGCTCGTCCTTTTGCCTGCTTTTAGGCTAAGTCCTCTTTGTACTTGACTTGCTCCGAGTGTATTTTACAGGTTTACAAAGAGGAGAGATGAACACTTTTCTTACAGATCTGTTTCTTGCGTGGCGCTATCTGAAGCCGAAAAGGAATGCGGTTTCCTTCATAACCTGCATGTCCGTCATGGGTGTCACGCTAGGTGTCGCCGTGCTGATAGTGGTGCTGGCTGTAATGACCGGTTTCACCGACGAGATGAAGGACAAGATGATCGACACGATGGCGCACATCCAGATCCAGGACTACAGGCTCGGTTACATCGCGAATCCCGCAAAAGTCGTAAAGGAAGTCAAGGCGCTAGGGTGCGAAGCCTCTCCCGTTATCCTGAAGTACGGACTCCTCCAGAAGGGCGAACACCTCATCCCGAAGACAGTCATCGGCATACGTCCCGAAGAGGAGAAATCAAGCATAGACGTGCAGAGATACATGTATGTCGGCGAGTTCTCCCTTAAGAAAGGGGAAGTCCTCATAAGCGATGTCATCGCCCAGGATCTCAACCTCAGGGTCGGCGAGAAGATCATCCTCCATTCCCCGTCGAAAATAACCAAGATGTTCAAGTATGAGGAGGGGAAAGGATTCAAGTTCAACGAGGACAAGGCGAAGGTGTTCCTGCCTGACGAATACAGGATTTCCGGGCTGTTCTCCTTCGGAAAATATGATTTTGACAGTTCGACGATCTTCATAAACATCGATGATGCCGCTGAGCTTTTCGAGCTTCCATGGGATTCCGCGAGCGGGGTATATGTGAGGACGAAGGATCCGTTCCACCTCCAGGGAATCCAGCGGGATCTACAGGATAAGTTCCCTGAGCTCCAGATCCTTTCCTGGCAGCAGCTCAACAGGCAGTTCCTAGGCGTGCTCGCGGTTGAAAAGAACATGATGTTTTTCCTGCTGATCTTCATCGTGCTTGTCGCCGCGTTCAGCATTTCCAACACCCTGATAACGGTCGTCCTGCAGAAAACCCGTGAGATCGGGCTGATAAAGGCGCTTGGAGCGTCTCCGATGACCATCCTCCGCACATTCGTGCTCCAGGGGTTCATAGTCGGCGTCATGGGCACCTTCTGCGGAACCATTCTCGGGATCGCCGTCATCCATTGGAGGAGCCAGATCATGTTCACAGTAAGCAAACTCACGGGTTGGGAGCTGTTCCCCAAGAAATTCTATTATTTCAGCGAGCTTCCGGCCCGGATAGTTGCCGGCGATCTGCTGATAATATGCATAGTGTCGGTAATCCTCTGCACCATCGGGGCCCTGCTCCCGGCGTGGCGTGCGGCACGTCTGGATCCCGCAAAAGCGCTGAGGTACGAGTAATCATGGGCGAAAACTTCATAAAGATCAGCGAGATCCACAAGAACTACCGGATCGAGAAGACCGAAATCACGGTTCTCCGGGGTGTCAACCTGGATGTCCGGAAAGGCGAATGGATAGCGCTCCTGGGAGCATCAGGAAGCGGCAAGACGACATTGCTCAACATAATCGGAGCCCTCGAAACCCCAGACAAAGGGGAAATAACCTTCGACGAATTCAAGTATTCCAGCATGTCCCGGGAAAAATCTTCTGATTTCCGTCTGACAAAGGTCGGTTTCATATTCCAGGCGTACCACATGCTTCCCGAACTGACGATTCTGGAGAACGTGAAGCTTCCTGCGATGCTCAGGGGACGGCATGGGAACGACGTTACAGTTGAAGCCAGATCTCTTCTGGACACGGTCGGTCTGAGCCACCGTATCGGGCACAAGCCCGCCGAACTTTCGGGAGGCGAGCAGCAGAGGGCCGTGATCGCGCGTTCGCTTATCAATATCCCCCAGCTGATACTTGCAGACGAACCTACCGGCAACCTCGACTCGAAAACCGGCTCCGAAATACTTGAAATCTTCAAAAAACTGCATGATAGTGACACGGGGAAGACGATTATCATGGTCACACATGATCCGGACGTTGCCGCGCTGGCTGACAGGATCGTGCATATGAAGGACGGGAAAATTGTCGAATCCGCATAACCATGGAGTTGGAAAATGATTTGCGAAATCTGCAAGAAGAACGAAGCGACAATACATATCCAGGAGATAATAAACTCCCAGAAGAAGGCGCTGCATATCTGCCAGGACTGCGCCGCAAAGAAAAATGCCGGGAACGGGATGCTGAACGGGCTGAACCTCGCCGACATCCTGTACAATATATCCTCGAACATCAACTCCGGCGACGGAACTGGCGCTGCAAAACCAAATGAACCCGTGATAAGCCATGTTCCTTCCATAACTTGCGGAAAATGCGGATGGACTACCGTGAATTTCAGTGAAAGGGGAAGACTCGGCTGCGCCAACTGCTATACTATTTTCAGGGATATCCTTTCCCTTGCGCTCAAGAACATGCACAAGGGCACCATGCATGTGGGCAAACGCCCCGGTGCCGGAAATAAAGGGACCAATACGGCAGCAATTGAAATAATGAAGTTGCAGAAGAAGCTTGAAGAGCACGTGATGAGGGAGGAATATGAGAAGGCCGCCGAAACGAGAGACCTGATAGCTTCCCTCAAAAACAATAACAAGACTCCCAAAAAACAGGTCAAAGACAAATAATATGCAGGACAATCCCATAGACAAGCTGTTCGAAAAAAGAGTGAGCTGGCTGGCTGACAGCGGACCGGAGGACGATATCGCGATAAGTTCGAGGATCCGCCTGGCGAGGAACATCCAGGAAATTCCGTTCCCTTCAAACGCCAGCGTCGATCATCTGGACTCATCGATCGCCGCAGCGCTTGTTGCCGTTGAAAAGGCGAAATGCTTCAAGAAATTCTACGAGATCGACATGACAAAGCTCAATCCCCTGGACAAGCAGGTTCTCCTTGAAAGACGCCTCATCAGCAGGGAGTTTTTCGCCAGGAAGCAGAATACCGCCCTTGTCATGACGGACGACGAAACATGCTCGATCATGATAAACGAGGAGGATCATCTCAGGATGCAGGCCATGCTGTCGGGACTCAGGCTCGGTGAAGTATGGAATATCATCGACAAGATCGACGACCGGCTTTCCGCGGAACTCCCTTTCGCGTTCGATGAGACCCTCGGATATCTCACCTCGTGCCCGACAAACGTGGGGACGGGCATACGCGCCTCGGTGATGCTCCATCTGCCAGGTCTTGTCCTTGGCGAACAGATAAACGCCGTGATACAGGCCGTAAACAAGCTCGGGCTGGCGGTAAGGGGAATTTTCGGCGAAGGAACCGAAAGTCTCGGCAACCTTTTCCAGATTTCCAACCAGAGCACTCTCGGAGAGATGGAGACGCAGATCATCGACAGGCTTGAAGCTGTGATCAGGCAGATAATAAACCATGAGAAGAACTCGCGCCAGAAACTCCTCCAGAACCGCAGGGAGTTCCTCATGAACCATATCGGCAGATCATACGGTCTTCTCAGACATTCATATATAATATCGGGAGAGGACACCCTGAACTCGCTTTCGGCGCTCAGGCTAGGTGTCGACATGGGAATGTTCTCAACCGTCGACATCCATACGGTCAACGAGCTGTTCGTGATTGTCCAGCCCGGCCATCTGCAGAAATATGCGGGAAAGGAGCTCGACACTTCCGAGCGCGATATTTTCAGGGCGACCGTAATAAGGGAGAGGTTGAAATCCTCGGAGAAGAAGTAGGAGCCAATGGAAACATCAATCACATGCGTTCTCGCCCTGCTTGAAATGACCTTTGTGTTCGTGGGCCTTTTGATACTCCACGGCCTGAGGAAAGAGATAGGCAGCGCCGCATTCTACATAACCATAGGCCTCCTGTTTGTCTTCACCCAGCTCGTAAGCGCGACCGAGTTGCAGGTTGTCATAGGATTCGCCGGCGCAAACTTCTACATCGCACCGAGCGTCCTCCTGCTGCCGTACCTCGCCGCGCTGATGATCGTCTATATCACAGAAGGGACGCTTGCAACCCAGAGGCTGATCATCGGCGCCATGGCGACTCTCGGTTTCTACGTATACCTGAGCTATCTCACCGGCATGCAGTGCGGCTGGGCCGGCTATACGATCTCCCAGGGATCCTCGGCCGACTCGTTCGAATTCCTCCTCAGGAACAGCCAGCGCAACATGGCAAGCTCAACTGTAGCCCTCACTCTGGATCTCTTCCTAATACCGATCTTCTTCCAGCGGCTGAGGAATCTCGGGTGCAGGATGTTCTTCTCGGTCCTAGGTTCGCTCATGCTCACGCAGCTTGCCGACACCCTTGTCTATTCGCTGGTCTGCTTCTGGGGCGAACGCCAGATGCTGGTCTACCTGAGTTCCTCGTACATCGCAAAAGCAGTCTTCACAATCTGGCTGAGCGCCATCGCCTCGGTATATCTGACCAAGATCGAAACCGAAATGCCGGGCCACCACGGACGCAGGACGCTCGACATCCTCTTCTCGTTCCTGGGAAGCTATGGCAAGACAGAAGCCCTTGAACGCAACCTCCAGGAGTCCGAGGGAAGGTACCGTACCGTCATCGAGAACGCCAGCGACATAGTCCTCCTCCTGAACCGTGATGGCGAAATTCTCGACGCCAACAACGCCGCCCTGAGCATCTTCAAACTGAAATCCAAAAAGGACATAATAGGCAAATCCTTTCCCGGCATGCTGACAGATCTCCAGGAATTCCCTTTCACCATTGATTCCTACTGGGGGGAGGCGCTGATGAACAAGCAGCAGCCAGCCCCTCAAATCCACAACATCCAGCTGCATGCCCTTTCGGCGGCGGGAAACAAAATCGAGTTCGACGTCGCCCTGAATATGATAGAGGTGGAGAACGTCAAGGTCCTGATCGTCCTTGGAAGGGATGTCACCGAACAGAACCGCCTCAACCGCGAACAGGCCGAACTGAAGGATGAACTTGCCCATGCCCAGAGGCTGGAATCCGTCGGACAGCTCGCAGGAGGCGTCGCACATGACTTCAACAACTACCTCCACGCCATCCAGGGCAACCTGGATATACTGCTTCTCATGCACGATGTCGAGGACGAAAAAGTCCTGAAACATCTTGAAAGGATAAACGATATCACAAGCCAGGCCTCGAAACTCACCCAGGAGCTCCTCGGTTTCGCCAGAAAGGGAAAATACCGCGAAGAGATAATGGATCTTTCAAAGCTCATGAACGAGACCATCGACCTTTTCAGTCCGCAGTCCCTCGAGAACACAGACATCAGGGCCGACATCGGGAAGACGAAAATGCCGGTGAAGGGGGACGCCCTCCAGCTGAAGCAGGTTTTCCTCAACATCCTCATCAATGCAAGGGATGCCATAGACACAAGCGGAAAAAAGGAGATAAGGATCACCATCGAGGCCAAACCTGCAAAAGCCTTCAGTTCGAAATTCTTCCCTCCTCCCGAAATGGAAAATTTATCCCCCGACGACTTCTTCTGCGTGAAAATTGAAGACAACGGCATAGGCATGGACAAGGAGACCCTGAGCCGTATCTATGATCCGTTCTTCACGACAAAACCCATAGGCAAAGGCACAGGCATGGGACTCGCGATGGCCTACGGCGCCATCTCCAACCACCATGGATGGCTATACGTGGAAAGCGAGGAACATAAAGGTACCGCCTTCTATGTGTTCCTGCCGAAACACGAGGGGAAGGAATGAAGAAGGAATTCCTAGGGACAGCAGCGACATGATAATCACTTTCAAGGACGCGAGGGACATGCGAAGACACATAGAAAACCTACGAGTGCCATATTTCTCTCCCCGTCCCTCAGTCCCTTCTCTCCCTAAGAGGTCTTTTTTCATCCCCATTCCTCTTGATACTTAGAATCTTGAATTATTGCCGGCGGGACGCCAGCGCTCCTTAAAAGATATAAATTTGCATCCGTGAAATTTGACAATTTATAATATTGATACTATAATATGATACTATGAACAGAAAACATAGAAGGATACTTGAGTCTGTTTTCCGCAAACCTGAGCCGGCAAATCTGAATTGGGATGATATAGAAAAGCTTTTCAAGTCCCTTGGTGCGGTTGTCAGTGATAGAGAAGGTTCTCGGGTGGCGATTCTCCTGAATGGGAGGATTGCGGTGTTCCACAGGCCTCATCCGAGGAAGGAAACGGACAAGGGGGCAGTGAAGTCGGTCAGGAAATTCTTAGAAAACTCAGGGGTGAAAACATGATGAAATACAAAGGCTATACGGCAGTGGTGGAATTCGACGACGATGCGAAAGTTTTTCGCGGAGAAGTGGCGGATACCATGGATGTAATCACTTTTCAGAGTGCAAACGCAAAGGAGCTTGAGAAGGAATTCCGCAAATCCGTGGACGAATACCTGAAGTTCTGCGGGGAAATGAAAAGGGTTCCGGAAAAGCCATTTTCCGGAAAACTCCTTTTGAGGCTGACTCCGTCCCTTCATAGGAAACTTTATATCGAAGCAGTTGATAAAGGGGAGAGCCTCAACCATCACATAACAGAAATGCTCCAGCAGGCATAAGAGATGCGCTGATGTTGCAGATCAAATCCGTGATGTTCTAATCCATTCAAACTACTTCTCGCAAGAGGATATAAACGCCTGTCTTTCCTTCGACATAGATTCCATATTTCCGGGTCTTGACAAATTCAGATACACGTGTATAATTGTCTTCATATATTAACAAGTGAAGACATGTGACACGAGGTGCTGTCAAAATGCGAACTGTCGAAGAATTGGCTAAAGAGCTTGGTATCATCAGCATAAAGGACTTGCGCGAGCACGGGCTGCATCCTGAAAAACTGAGGCGCCTTGTTCGTGCCGGAAAGATGATCCGGATTGATCGCGGACTTTACCGGACTGCGGATCAAGATTGGGATTTCCATAATTCCTTTGCGATAGTGGCCAAGGCACAGCCGGAAGCGGTCATCTGTCTTTCCTCGGCCTTGTTCTACCATCATATTGGAACGCAGATGCCGCATGAGGTGTGGATTGCCTTGCCCAGGGGCAGATTGCGTCCTCCTCGGTTGAAGACGCTATCCGTACGAGTCTTCCGCTATTCGCCTAAAACCCTTGGGCCAGGAATTGACGAGATATCTATAAGCGGTGTAAGGGTCAGAATAACTTCTCCTGCGAGAACAATAGCGGACTGCTTCAAGTTCCGAAACAAAATCGGCTTGGACATAGCGCTTGAGGCGTTGCGCGAAGGATGGAGAGGCAAGCGTTTCACAATGGATGAACTGACCATCCAGGAAAGACTTTGCCGCGTTGAGAAGGTCATGAATCCCTATGTCGAGGCGATGGTTGTTACATGAGTAAGGAAAAACCAAAGATCATTGCGGCATCTGTCAGGCAAAAACTATTGAACCTGTCATTGCAACGGGGTGAAACTTTTGAGCAGATTGCAGTCACCTATGCACATGAGCGCATGCTTTATCGCTTGTCTCTATTAAAATGTGCAGATCGTTTCGTCCTCAAGGGAGCCGTATTGTTCAGATATTGGCTTCCAGAATTGCATCGTCCAACACTAGACATTGATTTGCTTGGAATTGGATTCCATGATGTTGAAGAGATTGTATCAGTCTTCAAGGAAGCCATGTCTGTTCCGGTCGAGGATGACGGCCTGGCTTTTGCCCATGAAACCTTGCAGGGTTCTCTTATCAGGGAAGGGAACCAATACCATGGAGTCCGTATCCAATTGGTATCGCGTCTGACAACAGCAAGGTTATCCCTGCAGTTCGACATTGGTTTTGGAGATATAGTATCGCCGAAACCCATAATTAGTGCCTGACCGAAAACGTAATATTTTCAAAAAGCACAGTACACAATAGCCCGGAT
>JANYBI010000662.1 GCA_025360875.1 Lentisphaerota bacterium | reverse complement strand
GCGGGTCTGCTTTGCCTTGGCGCGGACGACACTGTCACAAACAATCTGAATTCCTTTGAGAATTCCGGTAACATGTTATTCCTTTTCATCGGGGCCGTAATGGTCTTCAGCATGCATGCCGGATTCGCTTTCCTGGAGATAGGAACTGTAAGGAAGAAGAACCAGGTCAACGCACTGAACAAGATCCTTGTCGACTGGGCAGTGAGCACCGTGGTCTATTTCCTCATAGGATATCCGATCGCCCGCGGAATAAGTTTCATGACAAGTGCGGAAATACTCAACCAGAACAACGGTGTGGAACTCCTGAAATTCTTTTTCTACCTTACTTTCGCGGCCTGCATCCCTGCGATAATAAGCGGAGGCATAGCGGAACGCGCGAAGTTCTGGCCTGTTGTCATTGTCAACGCCTTCCTTGTAGCAGTCGCATATCCTCTGTTTGAGGGGATAATGTGGGGGCGTTTCGGATATGATGCCATGAATATGCCGATTGGAGTCCAGGGTTTCTTCGTTAAATATCTCGGCGGAGAATTCACTGATTTCGCAGGTTCGGTAGTGGTCCATTCGATGGGCGGCTGGCTCGCGCTTCCGGCGATCATACTTCTGGGTTCCAGATACAAGCGTTATGCCAATGGCGCACCGCTTATCTCGAATATTCCGCTTCTCGGGCTTGGCAGCTGGATCCTTGCGATAGGATGGTTCGGGTTCAATGTCGGAAGCGCTGCGGCACTCAACGCGGCATCCGGCCTTGTGGCGGTCAACAGCCTCATGGCGATGGTCGGTGGCATTCTTGCAAGCGTCCTCGTCTCAAAGAATGACGCGGGCTTCACGCACAATGGCGCTCTTGCAGGTCTCATAGCGATATGTTCGGGCAGCGCAGTGGTCCATCCGATCGCCGCTTTCATAATCGGCGCGGCTGGCGGACTTATCTTCTTCTTCATGTATCAGATTGAAACTGAGAGATTCAAGTTCGACGACGTGCTTGGCGTATGGCCCCTGCATGGTGTTGTCGGAAGCTGGGGCGGGATAGCTACAGGCATATTTGGCAGCAAGGCTCTTTTCGGAGCGAGGGTGGATGTCAGCATCTTCGCACAGCTTGCAGGCACTTTCATGGCGATCTTCTTCGCTCTTGCAGTTGGTTTCCTCGCATTCGGATTCATGAAGATACTGACAGGTATCAGGCTGACTGAGCATGAGGAGTTCGTAGGGTCCGACAGGTCCATCCACAACATCGAGGCCTATCCTGAGGAGGCGCTGTAAGTTTGAAGTTGCCGGTCGATGGTCGTCAGTTGAAAGAGAAAATCAAATTATCATGAAATTCAACTAATTATTAGGAGAAGGCTATGAAAAAGATTGAAGCGATAATTCAGCCGGATGCGCTGGAAAGGGTAAAGGAATGCCTGTTTGAGGCGGATGTCCACAAGATGACAGTCCACAAGGTGAGGGGCTGCGGACAGCAGAGAGGCTATTCCGAATCGTACAGGGGCAAGATCTACAAGGTCAACTTGCTGGAGAAGGTGAAGCTTGAAATCGCGGTCAATGACAATTACGTCGAGGCTACTGTCAATGCGATCATCAAGGGCGCGCGTTCCGGCAACATTGGCGACGGGAAGATCTTCGTGACCAATCTCGAGCGCTGCGTGCGGATACGGACCGGCGAAGAGGGCAGTCTGGCAATAGGATGAGATCTGTCCAGTGGAAAGAAGCGTATTGATCCTACATAAGCGCCATGAAATAATAAAGACTCGGCATTTTAACCTCCGGCGCAATATTTCGGGAAGTCCCAGAATATTTTTTTCAGCATGTAAAAAGGCGCACTGAGTGCCTGGGCGGTGACGGTCCTTACCGGAACTCCGATGCAGAGCCACCCCAGATACATGCCTTTTCCCATCGGATCATCAGTTTCAGTGAAGTAAGTCACCGGCAGGCCGAACGCGATGCCGATCGGATAGCCTCCGGCGATGCCGACTGTGTCGCCTATGACTGCGCCGGTTTCCGCCGGCGCTTCGACAAATGCGGATTTATCGTTGAACATGTTGGCATATATGTTGGGCTGGAAATATTCAAAGGGCTGAGGTTTGGAATCAGTGTCAATAGACCATAGATTTGATGTCAGAATGACAAAAATGGCAATGCTGAATATCTTTTTCACTTCGTGACCTTTCTTTTGCATCTTGTATCTTGAATCCAACAGGTTCCAATTAAGGTAAAATGCCGTTTGAAAAGGAAAAGGCAAGAACTCAATTTGAGTTCCTGCCTTTTATCAAGGGGGGGATGGGTTGAAAAATGTTTCTACTTTTCTCCTTATGTTGTTTAAAGCTATTTTTACTACATAGCATGATTGATGCCAAGTTATAATGGAGAAGATGAAATGAGGAAAATTTGGAATATCCAATATCCAACACGGAATATCCAACCGATGAAGGGAAGAGGGAAAAACTCATTTAACAATCGGATAAAATTGATTCTCTCTTGAATGATGCCGATGAACCGAGTGAATATTATTCAAAAGCATATACACGGCTGAAATGGGAAATATTCGATAGTTTCCTTGGATATTGGACATTCCGTGTTGGATATTGGATATTCCTGCCTTACTTAGCCTGCTTGACCCTGGGGCCGGCAGGGGTGTCCTCTATGACCCAGCCCATTGACTGCAGCTGTTTCCTTATCTCGTCGGATCTCGCATAGTTCTTGTTCTTCTTGGCGGAAGTCCGTTCTTCAAGGAGGGCCGTTATTTCCGCGGGGACGCTCCCCGTGTCAGCCGAATCCACATCGAAAACGGCAAATATCCTGTCGAAATCCTTGAACTGGCCCAGGACGGCCTCTGCGCCTGAAGCGCCCATTTTTCCTGTTTCCATGAGCTTGTTGGCCTCATGTTCAAGCGCGAAGACGGCTGCAAGCGCCTCCGATATGTTCAGGTCTGAAGCGAGCGCGGAGGTGAATGCGGTTTTGGCCTTGGCCACCATTTCCCCTGCGGAATCTCCCGCGGCGGATGAATTTCTGACGGAATGCAGCCTGACAAAGAAATCACTGAACTTCTGGAGCATGTTTTTCGCCTGCACGCATGCGTCAAGCGTGAAGTTGAGCTTGTTCCGGTAGTGCGTCCCAAGAAGAACCCAGCGTATCTCGCGTGCGGAATATCCCTTCGCGATCAGATCCCTGAGCGTGAAGAAATTGCCTAGGGACTTCGACATCTTCTGCCCGTTCACAATTAGGTATTCGCAATGCAGCCAGTAGTTGACGAACCTGCATCCGTTGGCGGCTTCGCTCTGCGCGATCTCGTCCTCGTGGTGGGGAAACATGTTGTCTATCCCCCCAGTATGTATGTCGAACGTTTTTCCGAGATATTTCATGCTCATCGCGCTGCATTCGATGTGCCAGCCCGGCCGCCCTCTGCCCCATGGGCTGTCCCAGACAACGTCGCCGTCATTCTCGTCCCAGGCCTTCCATAATGCGAAATCCGCAACTGCATCCTTGCCGTATTCATCCGTCTTGACCCTCACGCCGGCCCGCTGGTTCTCCATGTCGATCCTGGCGAGTTTCCCATAGTCTGCGAACTTCGCAACCGAATAGTATATTGATTTGTCCTCGCCGATATAGGCATACCCTTTTTCAAGCAGGACTTTTATTATTTCGATCATTCCTGGGACGTGTCTGGTGGCCTCAGGATAATGTTCAGCCTTCTCAATCCTGAGCGTTTCAAGATCCTGGAAGAATGAGTCCTTGTATTTCTTGGTGTATATGTCCAGAGCTATCCCTGCGGCCCTGGAATCACGGATGGTCTTGTCATCCACGTCCGTAAGGTTCATGACCTGCACAACATCATAGCCGCAGTATTTCAAAGTCCTGCGCAGGATGTCCTCGAAAATGTATGCCCTGAAATTGCCGATGTGGGCATAATTGTATACTGTCGGTCCGCATGTATACATCTTAACTTCGTTGCCGGATATCGGATGGAATTCCTCTTCGGATCTCGTATATGTATTGAAAAATTTCATTTTTAGCCTTCCGGAAAATATCTGTCACAGGCAAGATGCCAGTGTTTATCCAATTTCTAGTTTCAAACCCCTAATATATTCCTTTTCCAGTATATCCGCCATCTTTCTCCAGTCAAACTTTTCAGAAACAAGCTTTCTCCCAGCCGCGCCCATCTCCTTTGCCTTATCAGGATTTTCGAGGAGGAATAGGATCTTTTCACTGATGGCGCCTACGTTTCCGGCCTTTGCGGTGAACCCTGTCTTTCCGTCTATTATGACCTCCGGGGTTCCGTCAAGTTCAAATCCGACGGCCGGTTTTCCGGAAGCCAGCCCCTGTACGACGGCCCTCGGTAGGCCTTCCCGCAGTGAAAGATGGACAAGCACGTCCATCAGCGCCGTGTATCTGTGGACTTCCGACGGGGGGACGAGTCCGGCAAAGAAGAATTTCATATTTGATTTCTGTGCCCGGTCGCGGATCATCTCGCTCATGATTCCGTCGCCGACGATCAAGAAGCACGTTTCCGGATGTTTCTTTGCGATGATTTCCGCGGCCGGCATGAAATCCTCGTAGCCTTTCAGCGGGAAAAGGCGTGCGACAGTTCCTATTACTGGCGCGTTCTCCGGGATACCCAGCTTTTTGCGAAGTTCGCAATCGGCTTTTGATTCGAAATAAGGTTCGAGTTCCATTCCGCTGTAGACCACCATGTACTTTTCAGGTCCTGCGATGTTCGCGGAAACGCACTGGTCGACCATCGCCTGTGCTACTGCAAATATCCTATGACAGTGCCTTGCGGCAAGTTTCTCGGACTTTCTATAGATGAAGTTTTTCCAGGCCTTCTCATATGGATGGAACGCCTGTCCATGGACAGTGTGCGCAATGAAAGGGACTTTCGCGGCGTCCGCGGCCAGCCTGCCTATCACCCCGGCTTTTGAACTGTGCGTGTGGACGACATCAAATGAATTTTCAATGAAGAACTTCTTCAGCGAGAAATAGGCCGCCATGTCATGATAGGGGCTGATCTCCCTGACAAGATGGGGATTGACAATTATTTTCAGCCCGCTGATGTCTCGGGTCTTCAGCAGTTCGCCTTCGGGCCCGGGGGACGGGCCGGTGACAAGCGTCACCTCATGCCCTTTCTGCAGATGTCCGATGGCGGTTAGGAGGGTGTTCTCCTGGGCCCCGCCGACGATCATCCGGGTTATCACATG
>JANYBI010000760.1 GCA_025360875.1 Lentisphaerota bacterium | reverse complement strand
TGAAACCACATTGCAACAGTCCAGGGCGTGGGGATTATTGTGGAAATGCTGGTTTGCGAAACCAAGGACTCGTCGCCCTGACGAAAGAAGACGATCCCATTTTGCTGTCGAGAGAGGTGAACCTTCCAGAAACTCAATGACGCTGTTGTAAATCTCGATGCCGTCATACTTTTCCAGCTTCATTAATTCGTCGCACAAGTAATGTTCAGTTGACTGCCAGTCCGGATGGTGCAGCGTGACAAGGGCGCCGGCGGCAATGTTCTTGTCAATCATTTCCTGCTGCGAGACTCCGGGATCATGGAATATGGAAGCGGCATTGGAATGAACTACTCCAAAATGGTATTTGCCGGACATGTCGATCTCAATCCCGGAGAGGACAGTGAATTTTTTGCTGCCGGCTCCGGACACGTCGGTCACTATGTTGTGGTTCGTGACCGCCATGAAGGAATATCCCATCTTCTCATAGATCTGCACCAGTTCGTCCATGGGAACGCTTCCGCATCCGCTTTTCGGGTTTGGCGTGTGAGCGTGAAGGTTCCCCTTCATGTGGAAACCCTTTGTTCCTTCATAGGGATTTGACCAGTTTACATTCATTGAAAACATCCTTTCCTAATGAGTTATTGAATATATGACAAGCATGAGCACAGGCTTGTCTGTGGGATTTTCAGGAAAATGCGGGATTTCACCCTCGAAATAAAGGCTGTCCCCGGCTTTCATATGGACAATGTCCCTGCCAAGATGGAAATCGACGATTCCCTGGAGAACGAATATGAATTCATCTCCGTTTGTGCAAACGCTCTTACGTGTCGCCCTGGCCGGGATTTCAAGGAGGAAAGGCTCCATGGTCTTTGAGTTCTTCCCTTTGGCGAGCGCCCTATAGATGAAACCCGACTCCGGATACTCCCTTTCTATGACTACGGACTTCCCTTTCCTAGTTAGGATGAAGCGGGGGCTCTTGCTTGAAACGGAGAAAAGGATCGCAGGCTCCACTTCCAATGCTTCAGCAATTTTATAGAGCAAGGGGAGAGATGGCATGGCCCGGAAATTTTCGACCTGCGACAGGAAGCCTTTAGTTACCCTTGCCGCTTTTGCCAGGGCATCAAGAGTGAATCCCTTTTCCTCCCTCAGCCTCCTGATGTTCAATGCAATATCCATTGTTACCATTGGAATCTCCTTACGGTTTCCTTATTTTGCGATGGAGAACAATATAATGCATAATGCCGCCAGGGTCATCCCCATCCCCATTTTCAGTGAGATGCGCTCTTTCATGAGAAATGCCGCAAGTGGTGCTGTGACAAGAAAGCTGAACTGTGAAACGCTTACTGCCACGCTGGCGTCCATGCTGTTGACGGCCAGTTTGAGAAACATCACGATTCCGCAGACAAGAATGCCCGAGAAGAGGCCATATTTGAGAGTGGATCCGGACATCTCCATTCCACGTTCCCGGAGCAGAGAGTATATGCATCCTATGATAACCCACCAGGAACCATTGACAGCAAGGAATATCTCGTCATTCGCGCCGCAGGAACTTGCCACTTTGTATGAAATTCCCATGCAAGCTCTAAGAAAGGACGCAAGAAGGAGGACGAGTATGAATTTCAAAGCGATATCATTTGATTTTCCGCCTGTACCCGACGTAGAGAACAATATTATCGCAATGAACGCCATCATGAGTCCTGAAATTTTCAGGAAATTGATCGATTCGTGCAGGAACAGGAATGCAAGAATAACCACGAAAACGATGTTCAGCCGGTATATAGTGGCGGCTATGGAGGCGCCGGCTCTTTTCATGCCCTCAACCAGCAGGATGTTGGCCAGCGCCGAAATGATACCTGCCACAGAGCCGACAAGCACAGTTTCGAAGTTTGCTTCAAGATTCCCCTTCAGCGAGCCGATTATCAGGAAGAAAGAAGTCCAGACGACTCCTATGGAGGCGAGGAAGAATCCTATCGGACGTGATTTCCGACCATATCTCTTGAACACGATATCGTTTACGCCTGCAAAACCAAGGCTGAATATTGCATAGGCAATTCCCACTTCCATCTCCCTGCGGTTATCTGCTTTTAAATAAACATTGTTTATATATACTAAACTATAAACACAGGACATCAAGCTGAAATCAAAGTAAATGGAGAATTATCCTACGTTCCTTTTCCACGGATCAAAGGAGAATCAACTTCAAACAATACATCCAATCCGTATCCGATTCACCATTTGTCATCGTCCGTGATACTGAGGAAGAAACTTGTGCCGGTCTCGATGAGGAACCGGTTGTTTCCCGGTTTGAGAGTAATTTTGATCCTTTCCTTTCCGGGGTGCCAGCCGGAGTTTCCAGGATTCTGGAAAACTTTTTTCCCGTTGAACCAGATCGTCTCCAGTCCGGCACCGGTATTGAGATAGGCTATGCGTTCCTTCGGATTTGCGAGTTCCGCAAGCGCCTGATAACGGTTGCCTTTTCCGGCAATTATCTTATCAAGTTCCACGGCAAACCCGCGCTGGCGTTCCTGATCAAACCACCAGTTGTCCGGTCCCACCACGGATTCAGCCTGAGGCAGCGACAATGTCTTCCAGTCCGAACCGGGTTCAATATCGGCGGCCTGCGCTTCGGTCAACGGGACATCCGAAGATGCCGGTCCAATCCTCCAAGGAGAAATTACACCGGGCATGACTGACAGCTTCATTTTTTCCAGCACCCTCACATTGCTGTAGCCGAAAGTATCCAGGAGCTCTCTTGCCATCACCCTGTATCCTTGGAAATCGATATGGACTCCATCAGCCGCCATTACTGGCTGTCCTTCCGCAATGGCTTCTTCCATACGGCGGTCGAACATAGCCAGACGGAGCTTGCGCTGTGCAGCCAGCTTGCGGAGAAAAACAGTATACTCTGTCCAGCGCGGCTTCACCTTGGCCGCGTCCGGGCTGACGATAGGGGTCGGGAGCAAAATTATCACCATGCTGCCACAGGCGCCCAGCCTGTCGACTATTGCCGTAATGTCTCTAGCATAGTCCTCGGGCGGCACACCGGTATTGGCATCGTTGACACCTGCGCTCAGTGTGACATAATCAGGATGGAAAGGAATCACATCGCGTTCCAGCCGCGCCAGCATGTCGCTCGCACGGTTCCCGCCCACGCCCACGTTGGTGCAGATGGGCGGCTTGAATCCTGCCGCCTCCAGACACTGTTTGAAGAGAATGGGCAAAGTACTTCCATCAGTGATTGAATCGCCAAGAAAAGCAATGCGCTTGCCTTCCAGAGGCAGCATGGCATCACTGGCACTTACTGAGATCGGTGGCATATACCCAGTTCCCTATTCTATGTGCATGAAATAGTTTACAGGTAGGGCGGTTTCGCCGAAACCGCCGCGGACGGCTCGACGAGCCGTCCCTACCAAGAAAATATAAACATATTGATGAGCTCATTAATATATCAGAGGCTTGGAACGGCGACAATTTTTCCAGTACGGGCCGATTCCTCGGCGGCAAAGACGACCTGGACCGCGAGCGCGCCATCGATCAGCGAAGGATACGGCGTACCGCCATTCCGCACTGCGTCGTAGAAACTGCGCAGGTTGCCGCAATTATCGCTTTTCCCTGTAACCGGAACTGTCTCCTTGACCTCCTTCTTCCCATCAAGATGGGTACGCTGGATCTGCAGGATGGCTCCTTCGTCGAAGAATCTCTCGTCACGGTACAAATTCGCCTTAGTCCCCAGAATATTGAAAGTATGGCGGTACGGTGTCACATGATAGGCATTGAGTGTTCCGATCAGTCCGGACTTGAACTTCAAGTGGCAGAGTGCGACATCGGCCGTCTGAGTAGTGTGGACATCATACCGCATCATGCAGGACACCTCGGCGACCGGTCCGAAATAGAACATGAGCTCATGAAGGGCATGGACTCCGCATTGGAACAGCATTCCTCCCGGATTCTTGTCCGCATCACCGCGCCAGTCGCCCGGCTTGATATGCATTCCCCCATTGTGGGCTGTCGTCTTCTCAAATGTCGCAATGGTCCCTAGTTCTCCTTTTTCTATTATCGTCTTGATCGTCTGCGAGACCGCATCGTGCCGATGATCCCCGTGTCCTACGCCTATGACAATGCCTTTTTTCTTCTGGATCTCAATGAGCGCTTTGACTTCCGCAGGCGTCGAGCACAATGGTTTTTCAACGAATATGTGCAAACCCTTCTCCGCGCCCTGTATGGCCTGTTCGGCATGGAACTTCCCGCCCGTTGAAATGATGAGCGCCTCGACATCGGGAGTCGCAAGCAGTTCTGCAAAACTCGCAGCCGGTTTCGCGCCGTCTTCCGTCTGGCATCTTGCAAGAGCTTCACGGTTCAGATCATACGCGGCGACCAGTTCGAAAAGTCCGCATTCGCGCATCCTTTCCCTGCGATAACCTCCGAAACCGCCAACTCCGACCTGGATAACACGCATCTTCTTCATACTGCTCCAACCTTTCTATAAATTTGATTTATCATACATGCTTTTCCTTACTCAAGAGTACCGATTTCTTGCTTTCAAGAAGCAGACTCTTTATCCGTTAATTTAGCCAGTTCGAGCGACAAGTCAACAAGCTCGAGACTCATCTCCTTGAAGTCCCGATAGTTTTCCGTTTGGCGCTTTACCACCTTGTATCTCTCTTCGCTCACATATCCGGT
>JANYBI010000731.1 GCA_025360875.1 Lentisphaerota bacterium | reverse complement strand
GTTCTCGATGACGCCTCTGCTCCTGGAATCGCACAGGAAGCTGGGGATTCCGGAAGCAACGACACGGGACACCCTCAAGGAAATCAGGGGATATAACGATAACTATAAGAGGGGATTCGGGAATATCCCCGGGATGTATGTCGGGCAGTTCTCCTGGCTTAGGACATATCTGGATGGAAATATCTTTGTGCGGATAGGCAGGCTTGAATTCTGGCTCAAGCCTTTTTGCGGAGGAGTCAAGGCGTACAGGCACACGAGCACAGGAAAAGTCATTGCGCTGGCGGAGCCTGATGTCGAATTCACAGGTGAAGGCTATGTGAAAAACAGGAATGTGCCGATGGATAATGTGCCCGGCTGGACTTCAATATTTTCCGTTGACGGAAAATATATTTCAGGAAATCCAGTGATTCCCGATGGTAGGGCGTTGGCCAAGACAATGAAACTCAACAGCGATGAATGGAAATGTGTTTTGGAAAAGGACATGTGCGTTATGGACATGCACATACCTCCAGGAGGCGGATTGACTCCAGAAATATTTGAGAAATCCGTAAAGGACGGGATATCGTTCTTCAAAAGATATTTTCCGCAGCAGAATCCAGTTGCGGTGACATGCCAGTCATGGCTTTTCAACCCTGATATTGGAGAGGCTCTTCCACCTGAGGCGCATCTGCCTCTGATCCAGAAGGAGCTTTATCTTTATCCGCTGATGTGCGGTAGCGAGGACGGACTGTGGTTTATTTTCCTGCAGGACAAATTTGACATTGAAACGGCTCCCCGGGACACCAGCCTGCAGAGGAGGATAATCAGCCATATACAGAAAGGAAGGCGCTGGCGCTGCGGAGGGATGTTCATGATGGTGGATGATGTCGACACGTTTGGAAGGCAGAAATACCGTTCGGAAATCCTTTCCGGGTTCCCGGAAATCTGACGCAATTCGCCACTACAAGAATTCCCATTTGAAGAATCTAAAAGCTGACAGGTCATAGGTTGTCCTCTTGATTTATCCTGCCGGATTGAGTATCTTCTGGGAGTATCAAAATCCTATCAGACAGTTGGGGGAGTATGAAGGGATATTGCTTTTCTGCCAGACAGATGATTTTCGGGAAATATCGGATGGGACGCGGTGTGACAGACCGAGGTTTCCTTCTGCGAGCACGTTCCTCTGGGATGAATTTTACTTTGATTGAACTGCTCGTAGTGATTGCTATCATTGCGATTCTCGCCTCCCTGCTCCTTACCGCCCTCAAAAATGCCAAGGACATTGCGATAACTATCAAGTGCATGGGCAACATGCGGCAATGGGGAATGGCCTGTTTCCAGTATCAGGGCGATGGCGGTGGAATGTACAGCGGCTACTACAACATCAGCTGGGATTACTTCCTGTCGCCGTATCTGGGGATAAATCTGCCCTCACCCCTGGAAGACAGCAATGTCTACGGACGGAGTGAGCTGCATGGAACGACCTATTCCATTATCCGCTGCCCTAGGAATGAATCTATAGGGTTCAACACTTCCGGCTGGGGTGCACCGCGCAGTTACACCTTTATTTGCGGAAATTCTGGCGCAAGCGGATGGCAGGATGGGTATTTTACCAGCTTCGATAGAATGAGCAGGGATGACGGAACCGGAATTTCACCTGACAAGTGCGTGTTTTTGACTGAGCGCTGGGACGAAAATATCACACCCGAAATCAACCGCTGCTTTGTGCACTGGGCGGCGTTCGGCATGGGCTGGACCGCCAACAACTGTTTCCCGCGACCCGGGCTGCGCCATGGGCCGGCTACTAACTTCCTATATTCCGACATGCATGCTAGCGGATGGGCCGTCAACGATTCCTATTCGGGTGATGGCAGTGGCGACAATCCGTATTTCAACTGGAAAGCCAAACAAATCCATTTCCTTTGGCCATAGGACAATGGCTCACGGTGGCAATATCCGCTGAAGCATACGAGAAATTAAAGGGCAAATAACCCTTCATCCGCTGAAAATAATTTTTCATTTATTTCCGCCTCAATCTTGACTTTAAATGCTTTATAATATATAATCTAATTAGTAAAGCAATACCGCTCTGGCGTGTTTTGCAGCTGGCTCATTGCATATAAAATGGGATATTCATCATGAAGAAGATTCTTTTTGTCCTGGAATTCCTGTTCTGCGCTGTCGGCATCTATGCCGATGAGGCCACGTCAAAGAACAATGATCAGCTAAGGAAGGCGCTACAGCAGTATCCGGACGCTGATGCCAACCATGATGGTGTCCTGACAGAATCCGAGGCCCGAGCCTATGAGAAGAAAGTGAGGGAGCAGAAGAAAGACGCAGGCCAGCCCAAAACCGATCCAACGAAGCAGACGGTTACTCCCCCTGACTTTGCCAACGTCTCCTACGGCCCGTACAGGCGGAACGTCCTCGACTTTTGGAAGGCCAAGGCGGACAAGCCGGTTCCAGTATTCGTCTACTTCCACGGTGGAGCATTTATGGGCGGTGACAAGGCAGACTATTCCAACGGGATTCTGGTCCAGATGCTAAAGGAATGTCCGCAGAACGGTATCGCTTTTGTGAGTGCCGAGTACCGTCTGGTGATCGGTGATGGCGCTGCGCCCTATCCGGCGCCCATGCTCGATGGCGCACGTGTGATCCAGTTCCTCCGTTCCAAGGCCAAGGAATGGAACATCGACCCCAAACGCATAGCCATTGGCGGCGGATCGGCAGGCGCTAACATCTCTCTCTGGGTTGCCTTGCACGATGAACTTGCCAATCCTAAGGCCGAAGATCCGGTGCTCCGTGAATCCTCTCGCGTGTCCTGTGTGGTCTCATGGGATGGCCAGACCAGCAATGATCCGCATGTCGTCAGACAGATAATTGGCGGCCCCAAAACTGAACACCCCGCTGTTCTGCCCCTGTTCGGCGTGAAGACAAAGGAGGAACTCGAGAAGCCTGCCATAAGCAAGCTGGAGGAGGATGCTTCAGCCGTGAGCCATGCCAGCAAGGATGATCCGCCGGTGCTTCTGATCTATGGCCGTCCAATGACGCCGATTCCTATGCCGGAGACGACCGATTGGGG
>JANYBI010000724.1 GCA_025360875.1 Lentisphaerota bacterium | reverse complement strand
CCCCAAGGCACCCATAAACGCCTGCCTTAGGTTAACCAGTTTTACCCTAAAAGTCAAGCGTTGTTTGATTTACAGGTTATTTGAAGGTTTCTTGAACCATCCTCCAATTTTGTGATTAGGGTTAAATATATCTGGCGAATATCTGATAATAGGTTATAATATGTGGCTTGAAAAATATTCATGGAGGACAAACCAAATTCCAACTTCGTGTCCTCTGTAGTTAAAAAATAAAGAAAAGACAAATTATGGATATTTCCACTTCATGTTCCCCGCAGGGGCAGCCGGTCTTCCCGAAGCTTGATCCGGCCCATCCTCCGCGCATACTTCTTACTTCTGTATTTGGACCTTATGGCGTGGACGACGATTTTGGCAGGAGCGAGAACATCATGGAGCTGTTCCATAACCAGATAACTAAGGCCCAGGGCGCGGCTTCGCTCCGTTTCCATCACCGCAGTTTCGGACTTTATTTCCTTGCGGAAAACCTGGATGCGGACGTCACCATCCTGGATTTCCCGTCGAAGGACCGCTTCATCTGCGAACTTCGCAACGGCTACGACATTGTCGGCATTTCCTTCATCACGCCGAATTTCCTCAAGGCGCAGACCATGGCCAAGCTGGTCCGCGAACATTCCCCGAAGTCGGTCATACTTCTCGGAGGACATGGCGCCGCGATCGAGGGAGTGGAGAAGCTGATTGACTGCGATCACGTGATCCGCGGCGACGGGATAGGCTGGATGAGGAGCTATATCGGACAGGATCCCAATGCTCCGATCAAACATCCGATCATGCCGAGCAACGATTACCATATGATATACGGAATCCCCATGCCGGGAATAACTGCCGGCCTTCTCGTGCCGGGCGTGGGATGCGACAATGGATGCCGGTTCTGTTCCACGACCCATTTTTTTGGCAAGGCATATAAGCCGTTCATAACTTCAGGCAAAGAGCTGTTCGAACTGCTATGCCGGATGCAGGACCAGGATAGGTATGACACCTTTTTCGTGCTTGACGAGAATTTCCTCAGGCAGCGTGAACGGACCATGGAACTTATGGCTGAAATGGAAAAGTCCAACAGGCTGTTCAAATTCCATGTTTTCGCCTCGGCTGATACAATTGTGGCTTTTGGAGTGGATAATCTTGTGCGTCTCGGAGTCCATCTGCTATGGGTGGGTGTCGAATCCAAATCGGGGCCGATCTTCCCGAAGAACGAAGGGATCGACCATAAGGCGCTTATCGCCGACCTCCGCAACCACGGGATCTCCGTCCTCGCCTCCGGAATACTGTGTATGGAACACCATACCCAGGACAATATCAATGGAGACATACAGTTCATGATCGATCTGCAGGCGGACATGATCCAGTTCATGCTGCTTACAGGCCTGCCTGTCACCGGCGTATATTCCGATCACAAGGAGGAGAAGAAACTGCGCACTGATCTGCCTTATGAGGAATGGCACGGTCAGAAGGAGCTCAACTACAGGCATTCGGAATTTCCGGGCAGTTCTCCGGAGGAATGGCTCAACCGCGCATTCCGCGAGGAATACGAGCGCAATTCAAGTTCGATTTACCGCATGACGGAAACTGCCGTGAGGGGTTACAAGACCTTGTCCGCAGTGAAAGATGCCGATGCCGTGTTGAAAGTGAGGACCAGACAGCTGGCGGATCGGATACAGGAATACCGGCAGCTTCTTCCGACAATAAGCAGGAATGCGGTCAATCCCCTGGAAAAGAAACGTGCCGGAGATCTGGAACAGGAAATAACATCCCTGCTGGGACCTATGAACTTCAAACAGAAGATCTCCTCTGTCGCTGCAATGATCATTGCCGCATTGTGGTCGATCCGCATCAAGATTTTCTCTGACACCGTGCAGCCCAAGACTAGACTTACACACTACAGGGGTGGCAAGCTGTATGCCGAATAAGGCAAAAAACTGCGAAGTCCGCAAAAAGTTAAGACATCTGTTCAAAACGCAGAATCTGGGCATATTGGCCACCCTTGGAAAAACTTTCCCATACCAGAGCATCGTCGCTTTTGCCGCCACCGAAGACCTGAAGAACATCCTGTTCTCGACTAGACGCATGACATCGAAATACAGGAACCTGAAAAAATCCCCCAAGGTCTCCATATTCATCGACAACCGGTCAAACAGCGAAAATGATTTCCAGGATGCCATTGGTCTGACAGCCATAGGCAATGCAAATGAACTTCGTGGATCTGAACGTGAAAAGGCGATATCGCTTTTCGTAAGACGCCATCCCAGCCTCGAGAAATTCGTGTCATCCTCCGGCAATTCGATATTCATTGTAAAAGTGCGTGTGTTCTACATGGTGATGAAATTCCAGGAAGTCGTGGAGATTCGGACGGCGGAATTGGAATAGGGCGCAGAGAAATTTCATTTTTCCATAAAAGATGGGTCAGGGGTTGGGGTTAAACCCTACACAATCAACATCCCTGATTACGTAGCAATCCATGGAGTGCTGAAGCGGAGATTCAGCCTTGTTCCAGGTGAAAGAATTTCACCGTATGTCGGCAAATTTGCACATGCCGAAATAAAAGGAGGTATCTTCCACCAACGCCAAGGTTTACCTGCCACTGGCAGCGCCTTAGGCGACCAGGGCTACGGCGGACAGGTCGCTACCGCAGTCCAAGTGCTTCGCAAATTCCGGCAACTCGTATGCGGGTTTTAAAGGATGGAAACTGGGATACTCCGCAGAAGTGAGTGATGGCGAAGAGACACGCAAGAATGCGTTAACTACAAACCTCGCTTCCACCGGACTTGCTGGAAAATTCTTTCAAGGCCAGAAAATCACAGTCAAGACCTGAAAAACCCCATTATCTTCAGGGAACACTTGCTTTTCTGTGACCAGTGCTATATAATACAGAAAATTAAAGTATAGCACAAGAGTATTCTATGGTTATGAGCCGTAACAGGAAATGCGCCGGATATCAGGAGATCGCCAGGGAACTGAGATCCAGCATCATCCATGGAAAATACAGGACCGGGGAGCAGCTTCCGACCAGGAAGAAAATCGAGACGATGTTCTCCACCACTCCCAACACGGTCCAGAAGGCCTTTGAAAACCTGATGTCCAGCGGTTTCATTTCCGTAAGGCCCAACAAGGGGACTTATGTGGCGGAACATCTTCCCCACCTTTATAATTACGCGGTGCTCATCCGGGCAAAGGATGAGGATCCGGGCTGGGTGAACTACTGGAATGTCATACGGCATGTTGCAGAGGATTTCAAAGACAGTTCGCCATATGATTTCTCCATTGTCTCCGGAGTTGACAGGGAACAGGACAAGTCGAAGTTCAAGAAACTGGTTTCCGACATGGAGAACAACGTCTATGGAGGCATTGTCTTCGGATTTGATCCCGATCTGGCCGGAAACACCGTCCTTGTCAGGAACAGGGAAATACCGAAGGTTTCCCTGATAACGCATCATGTGCCTGGCATCCCTTTCATCAGCAATGACAACTACTCGCTTGTCAAAAGGGCCTTGGATTACCTGAAGGAGAGGGGAAGGAAAAAGGTGGCGGTGATTTTCCCTGACAGGTTCGATCCGGGTATTGTCAGATATTTTGTCGAATACACCAGGACCTGTGGCATGTCCACCTGTGATTCCTGGATGCAGTCGCTGAACCATCATTCGCATGCCAGCTGGGGTGCCAATCTTGTACAGCTGCTTTTCGATGCCGGAAAATCAGCGCGTCCCGACAGCCTGATAATAATGGACGACAACTTTGTCGATTCAATATCGGCTGGTATCATGAGGACAGGGTTACAGGCGGAGAAGGATTTAGACATCGTTGCGCACGCCAATTTTCCGCTGTTGAAGCAGACGGTCATTCCCATGAAGCGGATAGGATTTGATGTCCGCCATATCCTCAACACATCGCTTGAACTGTTCTCGACGCAGAGGAAAGGCGGGAAATGTCCTGGAAAAGTGACCATAAGCCCCGTCTTTGAAAATGAGAATACAGAAAAGACATTGGCACAAAAAACTGATTGAAAGGATATAAGATGAAAAGAAAATTTACGCTTATTGAGCTCCAGGTGGCCCGTTCGACAAGCTCAGGGCGACGAGTAACTTTTATCAAATTTACACTTATTGAACTACTCGTCGTCATTGCGATCATCGCAATTCTGGCGGCGCTGCTCCTGCCGGCGCTGAGTATGGCCAAAGATACTGCAAAATCTATCTCATGTTTGAACAACCAAAAGCAAATTGGAATTGGGCTTCTCTTATATGTGAATGACTATGGAGATTATTTTCCCAGGGGCAATCAGGGGGGAGGGAGATGGGGTGAGACGGGTGTTCCGGGCAATGGATGGCTTGGACAGATGTTTGACAATATCGGCAAAAATTTTAACGTTATTAAATGTCCATCAGACAAATATGAATGCGGCACGGAAAAAACACTTTCCTATTACTACAGCCAGGACCTGGCGGGAGGGGAAATGGGAAACACTTTTATGCAGACACCATGGAAGATAGGGCAGTTATCAAATCCTGTCAATACCGTCCTTCTCTGGGAGTGTACTAGTGTGTCACTGGGGCAATATGGTTTAACTCTCCCTGTGTCAGATGAAAACCGATCATGCTCTTTTAACGCCTGGCATATCAGGGGCGGAATTCCCGCCAGCGGTCTTCTTTACGGGATTACGCCTGGCTCGAACTTCTGGGATACACCCGCTTGGTTTATCGGTGCTCAGCATATGAAAAATAAACTATCAAATTTTCTAGCTGCCGATGGGCATGCAGTTTCTCTTCGGGGCCAGCAGGTGTCGGGTGGTCAGACAGCCTATAGTTCAGACTTCACCGGAGGAAACCACACACAGGCACGTGGAGCCAAGGCTTGCGGTCCAGACGGGGTTGTCATGACCATGAGCCCGCGGTAGGAGGAGAATACAGAGGTCAGGGGTGATACGGTGTTCTGCGTCCGGACATGCGTGTAGTGTTCGACAAGTGCGTGATAGGCAGGTGCGCCATCGGGTGTTGATTTCAACGAATGGTTCTAGATTTATAGTCTCTATAGTTTAATTCCACAGGCAAGATCCCTGTCATACGACGGGACATGTGCCTGTGTTACATTTAAAGGAATACACATGTCCAAGACACAGGAATGCATAGTTCTGAGATTCAACCATTTTGATCCGACCTGGAGGAGGTGCTGGGACCGCAGTTTCACCGATAACGGCCGCATCTTTGCGTCGTACCGCGATATCGAGGAGCGCTGGATTTCGGACGCAATTTCGACCTGTGCCGACGGGACAGGCTGTTTCATGGTGGAATGTTCATGGGTGCTGAGGCATTATCTTGAACGGCATCCTGAACATGTTCCGACTCTTCGCAAATTCGCGGAGGAAGGACGTTTCGAGCTTCTGGGTTCGGGCGAAAACATCGTAGACGCCAACATGATCCACGGCGAACTTCTGGCGCGCAACCTGGTGCTGGGAACGCTGTGGGCGGAGGAAACACTTGGCGTAAGACCGACCACCGGCTGGCACAGCGACGGTTTCGGTTCCTGCGCCCAGATGCCGCAGATATTCCGCCAGTGCGGATACGACTGGATGCCGGCCATCAGCTACAATACTCCCGACGCACCATACTGGCGCGGCCTGGACGGTTCAATAATTTTCTTTTCCAGCGATGCTCCCCATAAAAGACCGGCTGGCGAAAAGGCGCGGCTGGTCCACAGACAGGGTTTTTCCGGATGCAACTATGTGAAGTTCCCGCCATGCCCGGACTGTCAGGGGAAAGGCTGCAGCGCCTGCCGCAACGAGGGTTTCGTGATCACTGCACGGGCTGAATTCGATGCGCCTCCGAAGGAAAAACTCCCTGGCGAAGTCGGAATATTCCTGCTGTGGGGCGAAGAGATCATGCCCGGCCTCCATGTGGCCGAGGATATCGTAAAATTCAACAAGGCGCATCCTGAATTTGCAGTACGACAGGGAACATATTGCGATGTTCGCAAACATCTTTCAGACTATCTGGGAAAGGTCGACAATCCGCCGTCCGACCAGATCAGTTCCAAGGTCGAGAACAATCCGGGCCAGTCCGGATGCTACGTTTCACGAATCAAGATAAAGCAGCAGCACCGCGATGTCGAGCATTTGCTGCTCAAGGCGGAATGCTGGGACACTCTCCTGAACGGTGCCTCCAGTGCCGGACGTTTCCGTGACGCGTGGCGCAAGATGACATTCTCCGCGTTCCATGACGCCATAACTTCCTCGCATTGCGATCCGGCTTACACGGAACTTTGCGACCTGCACCGCGAACTGGGCGTGCTGGCGTCGGAGACGGGAAATCAGGCCTGCGACCAGAAACTGACGAGAAAAAAATCAGCGGTCACGGTTTTCAACCACAAGCAGTCGAAGGTTTCCTCCCCGGTGAAGATAATCCTTCCACTCAGCTGGAAAGGCGCCGCAATCTCCGCCGATGAAGATCCGGTGCCGGTGTATGATGTCAGGAACAATGGCGGAAAAATGGAAATATCGTTCCTTGCGCCGGATGTTCCAGCCCTCGGGGCCCGCACTTTCAGCATAAGGGAATCTGCGCCTCTGCCGGTCGAGAAGATGTCAGCCGGAGAAATATCCTGTGGAAAATTCTCCGTCATCGCCGGTGAGCACGGGCTGACCAAGATCAGCTGCAACGGTTTTGGAACGGTTTCGGAGGCTAAACAGTTCCACTTCGGCGAACTGGTACTTGAAAACGACATTGGTGATCCCTGGGCCACGCGGTCGCTTGACCGTACCCGCACAAATCTTTCGCCCTATACGAATCTTGCCGGCATAAGGCGCAACCGCAACCGGATCACGATCCGCTATTCCGGAAAACATCCGTCCTGCGACGATCCGCACACCACTTCCGATCCGCATGTGACATATCTGACATGGGAACAGGAATTCCATCTGCGCACCGGAGTTCCGTGGATAGAAGTCGAGACGCATGTGAAATGGTTCACCCAGAGCCGCAGGCTCCGTCTGGCTTTCCCGTCCAGATCAAAGTCCGACCGCGGTGTTTACGAAGTGCCTTACGGCGTGATCGAACGTGATCGCTATGAGGGAAAAAGCATAAACGGAGGCAACGCCGGCGGTGACTGGCCGGCCATCCACTGGGCCGGTATACAGACCAGGGACTGCACGTTTGCCGTATTCAACCAGGGAACTCCGAGCTATCGCATCGAGGACGGAGCCGTGATGGTAAGCGTTTTGCGAAGTCCGCAGATCCCGTACGGACTTTTCGAGCCTCAGTTCTATGAGGCATACAACTATGACGGCATGCGCGACCATGGCGACCATCATTTCCGGCACGCGCTCTATCTTGGTTCCGGAGACTGGAAGGAAAACGATACCATAAGACAGGCGGCGCTTTTCAACAGTGGACTGACCGCATGTCCGGGTTCGCTTTCCGCACCGCTGGCCGACTGGAAGATAGAAGCAAAGCATACCCAGATGACGGCGGTTAAGAATGCTGAGGACGGCCGTGGAATCGTAATGCGGTTTGTCGAGTCCGCCGGAAAATCCGAGGTAATGCACCTGACTCCTCCGGCATCCTTCAGGCATATGGAAATCTGCAATCTGCTCGAAGAGCCTCTTGAAACTTTGAGTATGAAAAAAGGATCTTTCTCAATACCTGTCGCACCATGGAAGATAATTACTTTAAAATTAAAATAAGGATTGGAAATGAAAAGGAACATTTTAAAAATCGGAATGATCGGTCTGGTAGCAGTATCGTTTTTCACGTGCGAAATTCGCGCAGACGTCAGGATGCCAGGGATCTTCGGGGATCACATGGTTCTTCAGAGGGATATCAAAATTCCCGTATGGGGATGGGCTGATGCTGGGGAGGATGTGACGGTCACTTTTGGAGACAAAAATGCGAAAACAAAGGCTGATGCAGATGGCAAATGGCGTGTAGATCTGGATAAGTCCGCGGGAAAAAGCGAACCGCAAGTCCTGACAGTGAAAGGGAAAAATACAATAAAGTTCGAGGATGTGCTGGTGGGTGACGTGTGGATCTGTTCCGGTCAGTCAAACATGGCGATGGCAGTAGGAAGCTGCATCAACGCCGAGGCTGAGGCCAAATCGGCCGACCTGCCGCAAATCCGTCATTTCAGGGTCCGCAATACGATGCTTCCCGCCGCCGCCAGCGACGTCAATGGCAGCTGGGAAGTTGCGTCTCCCGCAAACGTATCCGGCTGGACTGCTGTGGGCTTTTTCTTCGGTCGTGATCTTCATAAGCATTTGAACATGCCCATCGGCCTTATCAACACGTCATGGGGCGGGACGCGTGTCGAAGCGTGGATCAGCCGGGAAAAACTGGCCACTTTGCCAGGAACCGAAGGGGATCTGAAACAGCTTGACGGCATGGGTGAAAGTTTTGACAAGGTGATGGATCAGCACAAGAAGAATGCCGAGTCGTTCCTGGTCGAATACCGCAAGCTCGAGGCGCTTGAAACCGATGAGGCGCACCTGAAGAAATATTCCGATCCGGCCCTGGATGACAGTTCCTGGAAGGATATCGAAACTCCCGGAAACTGGGAGGCGAACGGTCATCCTGCCCTCGACGGTGAAGTATGGTATCGCAGGACGGTCGATATTCCCGCCAGCTGGGCAGGCAAGGATCTGGCGCTCGAACTTGGGCCGATCGATGAAATTGACACCTCCTATTTCAACGGTGAGAAGGTCGGAGGGATGGGAACAATCAAGCCGCTGGACACGAGTTTCTGGAATGTGCCCCGGCACTACGTCGTTCCGGGAAAACTGGTGAAGATGGGCAAGGCGGTAATTGCCATGCGCATAGTCGACCAGATGGGACAGGGCGGACCGTGGGGCGGAGAGGCGAAAGACATGTTCCTTGCGCCGGTGGAGTCCAAGGACGATCTGAAATCACGTATTTCAATGGCCGGGAAATGGCGTCATTTTGTGGCGTTCGAACTTCCTGTCAAACCTGGCGATCCGTCGAACCCCAACACCGCATCGGTCCTGTTTAACGGCATGATCAACGGTCTTATTCCCTACGCTATCAAAGGTGGAATCTGGTATCAGGGCGAGTCCAATTCCGGCAACGCCTACGAATACCGTGTCCGTTTTCCGGCGATGATCAACGACTGGCGCGCCCGCTGGAATCAGGGTGACACTTCGACAGGCTCAGGACGAGACTTTCCGTTCTTCTGGGTACAGCTGGCGAACTTCATGAATGCTCCGGAAAAGCCTGAAAACAGCGAATGGCCGGTTGTGCGAGAATCGCAGAACAAGACACTCTCGTTGCCGAATACCGGAACTGGTCTGGCCATTGATATTGGCGACGCCAAGGATATCCACCCGAGGAACAAACAGGAAGTCGGCAGACGACTGGCGTTATCAGCGCTGGCTGTGGCATACGGTGAAAAGCTGGAATATTCCGGACCGGTGTACAAGTCGATGAAAGTCGAAGGCGACACTATCCGCATCAGTTTCGATCATATTGGTAAAGGATTGGAAGCAAAGGGTGGTGAACTTAAACAGTTCGCCATTGCCGGTGATGACCCGTCTTCGCCTAATGGCTCCGCCGCGGCAGGTAAGAATTTCGTATGGGCGAAAGCGACAATTGATGGAGACACGGTCGTGGTCAAAGCCGACGGAGTAAAATCGCCGGTCGCAGTCCGTTATGCCTGGGCGAACAATCCCGAAGGATGCAATCTCTATCACAAGGACGGTCTGCCCGCAAATCCGTTCCGCACAGATGACTGGCAGGTCGCGACCCAGCCGTCGGATGCCAGGTAAATACAATTAATAATATGGAGTGCGGTACCTTGGTACCGCCTTTCTTCTGACAAGCTCGCTTGTCAGTCATACGAGGAGCAAGCTCCTCTATACAAGGATGAAGCTAGCTTCAGCACTCCACATAAAAGTCAAGAAAAGGACATAAGGAATAAAAATGAATAAAAACATTGTCAGGATCGGATTCGTGGCTGTAGCAGTTCTGCTTTGCTCCTCGTGGGAAACCAGCGCGGACGTTAAGATGCCAAATATCTTCGGTGACCACATGGTGCTCCAGCAGGATGTCAAAGTTCCGGTATGGGGCTGGGCTGATGCCGGAGAAGATGTGACGGTGACATTGGGCGACAAGAGCGCAAAGGCCAAGGCCGATGCGAATGGAAAGTGGCGGACCGACCTGGACAAGCCTGCAGCGGCATCTGAACCTCAAACTCTGGTAATCAAAGGAAAGAACACCGTGAAGTTCGAGGATGTCCTCGTTGGAGACGTCTGGCTCTGTTCCGGTCAGTCGAACATGGAATACGGCATATTCAACGTGGTGAAGAAAGAGGAGGTTGTGGATACCCAGATCCGTACGTTCTGCGTCCTGAAGTCGGCTGCATTGACTCCGCTTGACGATACTTATTTCATACCTAAGGAAATAGGTCTGGATACTTCTGCGGGGCATTGGCAGAAGGAAGACCCACAAGGTCCATGGGGAGGATTCTCGGCGGTCGGATATCTTTTCGGGAAGGAGATCCGGAAGATCACCAATAAGCCGGTCGGGCTGATAGGAAGCTACTGGGGTGGAACACCGGCACAGGCTTGGACGAGTCTTTCAGGGCTTGAGAAGGAACCAGCGCTGTCCAATTATGTGGATGGCTTCAAGAAAATGACAGATGAGCAGAAGAATATATTTCCAGTGAAGTGGGTTGATTATGTTTCGGCGATGAAGAAATGGTGGGAGGAATCTGGCGAACCCTACGCAAAGAGCAAAAAGGAATGGGACGTGGCGGTGAGGAAGGCGAAAGAAGCCGGACAGCCCGAACCGCCTCAGCCGAAAGAGGCATTTCCCCGTCCGGCGAATCCCGGCAACGTTGGCACTACGACATCCCTGTTCAACGGAATGATCAATCCGCTCATACCTTTTGCCATCAAGGGAGTCATCTGGTACCAGGGCGAATCCAACAGCTATAATGGCAAGGAATATGGGATACTGTTCCCGAACCTGATCAAGGACTGGCGCGAAAAATGGGGACAAGCGTCTTCGCAAGGTTCCGCCGTGTCAGGGAGAGATTTCCCGTTCCTGTTCGTCCAGATCGCTAACTATGGAGTCACGCAGGGAGATCCGACACGCGGCACCTGGGCGTTTCTCCGTGAAGGCCAGACAAAAGCCCTGGCCCTGCCCAATACCGCAATGGCTGTGGTAATCGATATTGGCGACTCCAAGGACATCCATCCGAAAAACAAGATTGATGTAGGTAAACGTCTTGCCTTGGCCGCCAGGCATGTGGCCTATGGACAGGATATCGTCTATTCAGGTCCTGTTTATGATTCGATGAAGATTGAAGGGAACAAGATACGGATTACATTTAAAAACTTTGGTGCTGGCCTTAATGCTGGAAAGCCGGCAGATCAGCAGGCCGATCTGGAAGGTTTTGAAATTTCTGGAGACAATAAAGTTTGGACTCCTGCGAAAGCGATAATTGACGGAAATACGGTAGTGGTTTCCAGTGAGCAGGTGACTTCGCCTGTAGCGGTGCGATACGCCTGGGCCGACGATCCGAAATGCAATCTGTATAACAAGGACGGACTCCCGGCTTCTCCTTTCCGTACGGACGACTGGGAATAAATCCCATTGAGGCAACGCGCATGCGACGGAAATAAGTCTCCATATTATTTTTTACTCGAAGGGAATTAATGTGAACGACAAGAAAATGGAAACATTGGTTTTGACTAATAAGGCAGGTCTGAAATGGGAACTGCTGAGAACTGATGCCGGCTGGTCCTTTGGAACGATTGCAATCAACGGGAATCCGATAGAGAAGCCTTTGACTGATGGATTGCTGGCATTGCGCGATCTGAAGAGCGGGGCGTTGCATTGGATGAAGGCGTCGAAGGCTGAAAAAACCGGCCCGCAAACTGTTGACTTCTCCGGCAAGGAAGTTATTGACGGAGTGAATTTCACTTTTGCCGTAAGCGCCTCACTTTGCGCAGACGTGCCGGCGGCTTTCTGGAAGACATCATGGAAGGTCGATAAGGATCTAAAGGGTTGGGAACTGTGTCTGACATATCACGAAGGATTCAATAACGACTGGCGTGTGCAGAGCTATCCATGGGCAGGCAACAGCGAAAAAAGCGACATTGCGCCGATGCGTTACTGCGGAGTGCCAGGCATGCTGGTATACAGGCCGGACCAGTCCATGGTAATGCTTTTCGCCATCGACAGCAATTCGGATTATTTGAACCCGAACACGTGGACGGGCAATACGGAATTCCATTTCGCCAACCACCAGATGGCGCCGCAATACCGCATCGCCTGCGATTTGTCCGCAGGAATCAATTACGAAATGACTCTGCAACTGGTCGTGAGCGATGCAGGCGAATTCGCAGGCGCGATCACAAATATCCTGCAGGGATGGATGAAACTCAGCGGCTACAGAGTGGACGACTCCTTGAATGTGCGAACTCCGCAGGATGCGTTCGACATAGTCCTCGACGGGCACAGGGAAATGAAGAGCTGGAAACCGGGAATAGGATACGAGCATCACAAGGGGACTCCGTTTGTCTACGTCGGCAACAATCCCTACATTGCATGGTTTGAATATCTCCTGTACGAGATTACCGGAGAGGAAATATGGCGCAACCGGGCCTTTGAGCAGATTGACTTCGCCCTCAAGGGACAGCAGCCGGGCGGAGTGTTCCATACGAGCTGGTATTTTATTAAGTCCGAACGGACTGACGGTGATGTCGCGGAGGGATTCTGCAGTTATGACTGGATGCATGACGGATACAAGGTCGACCTCAATGTCTGGATGGCCCGATATATCCTTCAGGTCTGGCGGAGAGTGAAGGAAAAGGAGGGTGTGGACCGGCAGGACTGGTACAAGGCCGCCATAGCTTCACTTGAATGGGTACTGTCACAGCAGAATCCGGACGGCGGGCTGCCGCAATGCGTGGAAATCAAAAGTGGTGAGAAGTCAATTTCCACGGTCTGCGGACGGGCATTGGTTGGTCTGCCTATTATAGCTGAAATTACTGGCGACAGCCGTTATCTCAGGCTGAGCGCGGACATGGAGAGGTTCCTGCGCAAGAATGTTGAAGGCCGTTTCTGGTACACGGGTATGCATCCGGACCTGCCTCCCGGCGATTTCGAGCAGGACAGCATCTATGCAGTAGTTGAATACTGGTTGGACAAGCATGACCGGATGAAGGATAAGGAAAGCCTGGACCGTGCGGTTGCCAACGCCCATTATGCTTTGCTCTATTGGTGCCCAAAGCAATTAAGCTGGGTGAAAAGTCCCACGCAATGCGCCCACAGCGAACAGCAGTCTTTCAACCAGTACTCTGTCTACTGCTATGGAAACCGCAAGATACAGTGCCTGGACCGGCTGTTCAGGAAAACAGGCAACCCGCTGTTCGAAAAACTTAAAAACCGCATCATGCAGCTTAACTTCTATATACAGGTAGTCGATGGTCCGTACCGTGGCGCAATGACCGAGGCGATCGCCGATCCGTGGCTGGAACGGAAAGGCGGATTTGAATGGCGTGGGAATCCATATACCAGCGAACTTGTGACGGATCTGATGCTGCAGCTGATAGAGATGAAGCTAGTTAAAAATAATGTGAGTGTTAAATGAAAACACAAATTCTTTCAGGCACGTGGCATGCAGCCATGGACCAGAAAAATATAGGACGTGCCGGCAAGTGGTTTCTGGCGCTGCGTCCTGAGTCCAAACCTGTTTCCGTGCCGGGTGTATTGCAGCAGGTGTTTCCTGTGCACCAGGGAGTGTCATGGTACTGGTGTGAATTTACGCTCCTGGAACTGCCGGCTAAAAATGAAAGGGCCATCCTCCAGTTTGGTTCGGTCGAATATCTGGCTGAAGTATGGATGAACGGGACGGCAGTCGGAGGACACGAGGGCGCGGAAACCCCATTTGAGATGGACGTGACAAAATCTGTCCGTTCCGGGAAAAATATCCTTTCAGTCCGGGTTTTGAAGCCTGGAAACGAGAGAGTTGACGGACTCGTCCTCTCTGAAATTCCGCACCGCTGCCAATATGACCAGTCACAGTATCAGCCGGGCAGGCTCTATAACATATCGGGGATCACCGGACACGTCAGACTGATGACAGTTCCCGCAATACGCATCGCCGATATTTTCGCGCGGCCGGACATCTCTTCCGGTAAGATCGACATTACAGTTACCATGCAGAACGATACTTCTGTTCCAGTTAAAGACGAAATTTCCCTCAGGATCGGTCCTGCGGCTGGAGGAGGATCGGATCAGGCTGTCAGGTCAGTTATCGCAGTTCCCAGAGGCAGATCGGACCACGAATTCAGCGTGGCCGTACCGCAGGCCCGTCCGTGGAATCTGGATGATCCTTTCCTGTACCGTGTTTCCGCCTGCATCGGAAGGCACGAACATTCGGTACGCTGCGGATTTCGCGAATTCAGGATTGAGGACGGATATTTCCATCTGAACGGGAAAAGAATATTCCTGAAATCGTCGCATACCGCCAACCATTTCCCGATTTCCCAGATCCTGCCGCCGGAACCGGATCTCATGCGCCGCGATCTTCTCATGGCCAAGACCTCGGGATTCAACTGCATCCGTTTTATCGCCGGCGTGGCCCTTCCGGAACAGCTGGATTTCTGCGATGAGATCGGACTGATGGTCTACGAGGAGAACCTTGCTTCATGGGCTCTCGGCGACTCTCCGCAGCTCACCGAGCGTTATGAACGCAGCTGTCGCGAGATGATCCTTCGTGACCGCAACCACCCATGTATCACGATATGGGGGCTCATCAATGAGATGTGTGAAAGCCCTGTGTTCCAATGTGCCGTGAACTATCTTCCAAAACTCCGCGAACTGGATCGTACGAGGCTGGTGCTGCTCGGCAGCGGACGCTGGGATGCGAATCCGAAAATAGGTTCCGCCAGCAATCCCGGCAGCGGCAGATGGGAACATGTCTGGGGGGTTGAAGGACCTGATGCCCCTGAAGTCGACAAGACGTTGGCGTGGGCGCCAGGCGGTTACATCGACCGTGCGGGCGACGCTCATTTTTATCCTCCGCTGCCCATGGAAAACAAATATCGCGGCATGCTGAGAAATTTCGGCAAAGACACCAGGCCTGTCTTCCTTTCGGAGTTCGGCATCGGCAGCCAGAATAACGCCATAGAGGAACTGAAGGGGTTCGACCGGTTCGATGTTCCCTCTGATCTGCAGGACAGGGCGTTGCTCAGGAGCATGGCCGGCCGGTTCAATGCGGACTGGAAGAAGTTTGGATTTGGCGGCATATATCCGTTCCCTGTGGATTTTTTCCGTGACAGTTACCGATGCCATTCCCTCCAGAGACGGCTCAATTTTGATCTCATACGTTCCAATCCACGCCTTTGCGGATACAATCTCACGGGACTTCTTGATCATGTGATGACAGGTGAAGGACTATGGTCATTCTGGCGGCGATGGAAGACGGGCATCGCGGAAGTCCTGGAAGACGGATGGTCATCCTTGCGCTGGTGTCTTTTTGCGGATCCCGCACATGGATACGCCGGACAGCCTATTCAAATTGAAGCGGTCCTTGCCAATGAAAATGCCATGAGGCCGGGACGTTATCCAGTCACTTTCCGCATCTGGAACGATTCTGAAGGTGTCGTGTGGGAACGCCGGACAACAGTGCATGTGGAAGCGGAAGGCGAACTGGCTGTTCCAGTGCTCAGGACAAAGATCAGACTTGATCTTCCGGCGGGCCAGTACACGTTTGCAGCGGATCTGGAACGCGGCGGAGCGCCGACAGGAGACCGTCTTACATTCCAGGTCGCCGAATTAAATGATCTGCCAAAAGGGAAAAGGAATCTTTATGTGTGGGGTTTGAACAGCGACTCTGTGAAGTGGCTGAAATCCCGCGGATTCAGATGCAATGCTTTTGTTCCGGGAAAGACCAGATTGAAAAAAGGAGAGCTCGTTCTCACCGGCGATGTCCCTGCCACCCCGGAAAACCTGTCGGGATGGGAATCCCTCAAGTCTGAGATCATGTCCGGTGCCAATATCCTCGTCCTCGGCGTCGAACCTTTCATTCCTGCGGCGGACAAGTCCAAAAAACTGCCCTGGGGAGGCATGCTGAAATCCCGCAATAACTTCCATGACTGGCTCTATCACAGGGAATCCGTCGGCAGGCGCCATGCCGTATTCACAGGCCTGCAGAGCGGAGGCATCCTTGACTGGCATTACTGGGGCGGCGTTGTGGGACATGCCTCGTTCGACTCCTCGACAAAGGCCGATGAGGTCATTGCCGCTTCCTTTGCAGTCGGCTACTGCTGCGACGGCGGATATGAATCGGGAATCCTGATCGCCCGGCGCCGCTGGGGAAGGGGACAGCTTGTCATCAACGCTATGCCTGTTCTCTATTTCCTCGGCAGACATCCGGCCGCCGACCGCCTGCTTCTAAACCTGATTGATAGTTTCCCTGAAAATAAGATAAACAAATTACATAGAGGTGCACGATGAAAACGAGATTTGTACGTAGAACAGTTTTAGCCGTGATCTGTCTCCTGCTTCTCCAGACCGGTCTCCTGAATGCGACGCAGACGGAGAACAACGTCCTTCACATCCTGCCGGCCCCGGGTCCGGTGACCGTGGATGGGAAATTTGATGACTGGGATTTGAGCGGCGGACTGTTCGCATGTGATGACGTCGAACGGTTCCGTAACGAGTTTTCGGTAAGTTTCTATGCGATGTACGACAATGAAAATGTCTATCTGCTTGCCAGGATCAAGGACCAGACGCCTCTGAACAACGACCAGTCCAGCAAGGGCGGATATGGTTTTGTCGGAGACTGCCTGCAGGTGCGTTTCATCACGGCCTACAAGAAGCCCGATGAGAAAGTCTCGCACTGGATGTGCTGGAGGGACCGCGACGAGATCAATGTCCTGAGCGCGCAGTGCGGCCGTGATTTCAAGGGGCTCACCATTGATGATGCATTGAAGGAAGGCGCAAAACAGGCTTTTGTAATTGATGCCGACGGAAAGGGATATTCGCAGGAAATCATGATTCCCTGGAAGCTTCTGACGCCCGACGGCAAACCGTTGGTTGCAGGTGATACGATGCGCATGGCGATCGAGCCGAACTACACGGCCGGACCCGGAGGCCGTCTCACTACCAAGGATATTTTCCGCGCTGGCATAGTTCCTGATCGTGTATTCACATTCCGCGCCTATGAGAACTGGGGCGAGGCTGTTCTGGAGAAGACCGGTAAGATTCCTATGCCGCCGATCAGGCTTTCGGACGAGAGGGAGTTTCCTGCGAAAGTCGCAGACGGATACATTGTCTCCGAATGGGCGGGCCTGATACAGAAGAAGGAACTGCCGGGCTTCAAGTCGATTTCATTCGAACTTCCCGCGGACGGATATGTCTCTCTCAATATTAAGAATGCACAGGGCGAAGTGGTGAGGCAGCTTTTGAATGAAACCTATTTTGAAAAAGGAAAACAGGAGGTCAAATGGGATGGTCTGAAGAATCCCCGTTTCAAGACGCCCACTGAAGTTGTGGATGTCGGAGCATACACCTGGGAGGCGATATCCCATCCGGCTTTCAAGGTGACATTCCGGGGCTGGGCTGCAACCGGAGGAAGCCATCCGTGGAACAATGGTCCTACCACGGACTGGGGCGGAGACCACGGTATGCCTGACGCAGTTGTGACCGACGGGAAGATGATTTATCTCGGATGGAGCTTTGCAGAAGGAGGCCGGCCAATCCTGGGCTGCGATCTGGAAGGCAACATGGTTTGGCGCGTAGGGACGGGCATTGACAGCGCTGAACATCTGGCTGTCGACGGGAAGACACTTTTCAGTCTTGGAGTTGAGGAAGTCAGCTGCCGCAAGATCACCAGGCTGCGCTCGAAGGATGGCGTATATGACAACTGGGAAGGACGCACCAGCGCATCGTTTGTCATCAGCGATCTGTGGGCGGAAAAGGCTGACAAGAACCTGTGGCCCCGCCGCGCAAACGGAATGGATGCCAAAAACGGTAAAATTTATCTGTCGTTCTCGGACCAGTCGTTCTATGCAAACGATGTAAGTGACTGGAAGGGGTTGGTAGTGAAGCTGACATCTGAAGACGCACTTGGCAAACGCATTTTCGCCAAGGTCGATCCACGCACCACGCAGAGGCTGAAGGACTTTGTCGCGGACAAGCAGAAGCAGGAGGAGGCGTTCAGGACATGGGCTGGCGGGCCCATGTTCGACCGCGAGGTCATGAGGGAACTGAACCAGCTTCTCAATGCGACGGATCTGGTTCCCGGCTCGGACAAGATGTCTCCGGTCGCACGCAGCGAGGCGAACCGCAAGGCGCTCGAAAAAGCATTTGCACCTTGCATTTCGGAACGCAAGACAAATTTCATCGCGGTCTGCGACGGAGCGACTGGAAAGCTGATTAAGACGGCAGATGCGAAATATCCGCAGGCCGTCCACGTAACCAATGATGGACAGGTTGCATTCGTATCGGACGGAACGGCAATAATGATCCTGAATCCCGAGTCCGGCGAGGTGAAACCGTTTATCAGCGGTCTGGACAATGCGACGAATTTCACATTTGACGCCGACGGGAAATGCTATGTGACGGTTGCTGGCGATGGTCAGCAGGTGCAGATTTTCGGAGCCGACGGGAAATCTTCGGGAAGCATAGGCAAGAAGGGCGGACGCCAGCTCATCGGCAAATGGCAGGAGGACGGGATGCGCAATCCTGTTTCAGCGGTTGTTGACCAGGCCGGCAAGCGCCTGTGGGTGACTGAGTCGGATTTCTACCCGAAGAGAATCAGCGTGTGGAATCTCGCCGATGGCAAATTCGTCAAGGATTTCTTTGGTCCGGCACATTATGGAGCATCAGGCGGCGCGATCAATCCCCTGGATCCCAATATGATGGTGGGAGTGGGATGCGAATGGAAACTTAATCCTGAGACCGGACGTTCAGCCTGCATGGGCATATTTGACCGTACTTCGCATGGATTTGCGGCCTTCTGTCCGGGTTCGAACGGCAAGCTGTACGTGTCCGTGATAACGAATTTCGGAGTGGACCATGGCCCTGCCGGACTGCAAGTCTATGAGCGTATCGGCGAAGGCGACTACAAGCTGCGCGCGGAATGGAAAACGAACTATGGGAGCCAGACAACGACAATCTGGTCGGACGCCAACGGAGACGGGAAGCAGGATGCCGATGAAGTGAAGTCCCTTCCATTCGCCCTGGTCCTTTCCGGCGCGAACCAGTGGTCCATGAACATGAATCCAGCCGATATGACGATTTACGGCGGAGTCCTGAACCAGGGCAGCGCAAAGTTCCAGGCGTCATCCGCCCAGAAAGTAAACCATCAGGAAGGAAAAGTGACGCAGACGGTTTTCGCGAAGGTCTACCGTATCAATCTTGACGGCTTCACCGCCTGCGGAGCCCCGAAATGGGATTTGGACAAAATGCAGGAATTGCCTAATGTCTACAGCGAAGGCCTGCAGAATACGGGATTTGGCATGCTGCCATCGAAGGACAACAAATATCTGCTCACCTGCGGTAGCGATATCAAATGCTTTGATCTGACGAACGGAAAGGCGCTCTGGTCATATCCCAACATGTTCGCGAACGTACATGGTTCACATCTGGCGCCGCCTCCGGTTCCAGGTCTGATGAGGGGAGCTTTCGGGATGATCGGCACGTTCAAGACTCCCGAGACCGGCACTGTATGGGCGATCAACAGCAACTGCGGCGAATGGTTCCTTTTCAATGAGGAAGGATATTACCTGTCACACCTTTTCCAGGGCGACCCTCTGAAGGTACATTTCCCTGAAAAGGCGGTTCCGGGTGCGGACATGACCGAATGCCCGTGCGGTGCTGGCGGAGAGGATTTCGGAGGTTCGCTGACACAGGGAGCTGACGGGAAAGTTTACGGGGAGGCAGGTGCGCATTCGTACTGGAATCTCCTTATTTCCGGTTTTGACAAAGTGGCAAAGGTCGGGAACGGCAAACTTGAGATCAAGACTGAGGATATCGCACTGGCCCAGGCGCAGAAGGAATCCCAGATGCAGGCGGCTGTCGGAACCAGGCAGATCGAAGTCAAGAAGCAATCTGCCACGCTTACCGGCAACCTTGGCAAGGATTTCCAGGGGATACAGCAGGTGACATTCCAGAAGAGCGAGGATTCCGTCATACGTACATTTGTCTCATGGGATGACAAAAATCTGTACCTTGGCTGGGATGTCACGGACAATACGCCATGGGTGAATGGAGCCACGGATTTTGCGCAGATGTATGTGTCTGGCGATACGGTCGATTTCCAATTCGGATCTGATTCAAAGGCCAACGCGAAACGCGGAGAGGCCGTCGCCGGAGATTTCCGGATTTCAATAGGGAATTTCCAGGGCAAGCCGACTGCCGTGATATACCGCCCGATATCGGCGACCAAGAAACCCAAGTCATTCAGTTCCGGCCTTGTCGCCAAATACGAGGTGGAGTTCGTCGATGTGATTTCGGAAGCCGAGATCAAGGCCAATATCCGTCCTGACAAAAAGGGATATATTGTGGAAGCCGCCATACCTTGGGCAAGCTTGGGTTTCACTCCTGAACTCGGTGTCAAATACCACGGTGATCTGGGCGCGACCCACGGAAATACGGATTCAAGGACAAGCCTGCGGACGTACTGGAGCAACCAGGAGACAGGACTTGTCAACGACGTGGTCTATGAGCTCAGGATGGTCCCGAAGAACTGGGGCGACTTCGTATTTCAGAAATAGAAGTTGAGGCAATTTCAAAATTGCCTTTTTTGAGCTGATTGATTAAGTTGGAGTCCAAACTTCAGCTTGCGTATTTTGTTTGTAGTAGGCGAATTTATACGCCGTTAGTCTTTTTTAAGAACGCGCAATTAATTGCGCTACTACGAACGAGTTCAAGACACGCTGAAGCTGTGAACTCCAACGAGTATATTTCCGCAACAACCGTTTTTAGGAGTTTTGGAATTAGCTTAATATGAAAAATTTAATCATATTGGCTGGCTGCGCGATATGCGCAGCCGGCCTTGCAACACCTGTGAAAGGAAAAATCATGGATTCATCAGTCATTTCCTGGCCTGCGCCCGCAGGCGAACCCGCCTCCACGGACTACTCAGCCGAGGTCAATGGAACCCCTGTGTTTGTTTATCCGTCCAGAGTGCGGGCGGAAATTTTGCAGAACGACGGATTATGGACGCATAAGCGTGACTGCGGCGGAGAGCGTGCGGCTTTCGCAATTTTCGATATTGCAGGCGAAGTGACGGTAGATATCAGGCCCGGAAGGAAATTCACAAGCGCGACGGTGCTTCCGGATCGGGCAGGTATCAAGCCTGAGATCCGCGACGGCCATGTCCGTTTCAAGCTTGCAAAACCGCAGCACCTGACCCTGCTCCTCGATGACAGCGATCTCACTCCACTTCACCTTTTCATAGGGGAACCTGAGAAGAACGTTCCGAAAGCCGGTGATCCGGACGTCGTCTATTTCGGTCCGGGCGTACATGAGATCAACACTCTTCAGATAAAAAGCGGACAGACTGTCTACCTTGCCGGCGGCGCCATCGTAAAAGGAGTGATCAAGCCCGGAGATGAAGGTACGTACAGTGAAAAATGGAAAGTGACTTTTTTCAATGGTGTCGTATTTGCAGTGGACAAGGTCGAGAACGTGCGCATCTGCGGACGCGGCATTCTCGACGGCAGCCTGATACCCCATCCCGGTCGCAACCTGATTTGGATCAATGGTTCAAAAAATATCCGTCTGGAAGGGATCGTGCTCAAGGATTCCCCGAACTGGAATGTTCTCATCGGCACTTCAAGCAAGGTCAGGGTCGATGACCTGCGCATTGTCAGCGGCAGGCTCAACAGCGACGGCATCAACAGCGTGAACTCCGGCGATGTCAAGATATCCCGCTGCTTTGTCCGGAACCATGATGACAGCATTGTCGTAAAAACTACCCAGCCGGGAGCTCCGGCCGAGGACATTTCCGTCGAGGACTGCCAGTTCTGGAGCGACTGGGGCTATTCCATGGGGGTGACCTATGAGACCCGCGCGCCGGTACGTAAGGTTTCCTACCGCAACTGCGATGTCCTATATGCCCGCCACTGGTGCATGGGCATACACGTTTCCGACAGCGCCACTATCAGCGACGTCTCGTTCACAGGCATTGAAATTGCGGATTTCGCAAACTCCTCGAAACCCGGGAACGCGCAAAAGGCTCTGTCCGCAGCGCCGAAACTTCTGCGCATGGTGATAGTACAGGACTGCTGGGGCAATGATCCTGACCGGGGACAGATCCGCAACGTTACGCTCGACGGCATAACGGTCCATGGCAGTTCCTTTCTGGCCTCAGAGATGTTCGGACTCGACAAGGATCACAACATCCAAAACGTAACCTTCCGCAACATCCGGCTGGCCGGACAATCGCCTGTAACCGATGCCAAGGGAATGTGCCTGGAACAGAATGCCTTTGTCAGCGACGTACGTATCTCCGCGGAATAGGGTGAGTTATCAATCCCCGGGGATCATATAGAAATATAGAATTACTTATGAAAACATATTATATTAAAAAGAGCATCGGAAAGGCAACTGTATTCTTATTGCTAGCCTATGTACTTATTGCAAGCATTGTGATTTATAAGACGCCCTCGTATTCTTATTACTATATATCGATGCTGGGTCTCGTAATATTAATTCCGTGGAGTTTTATATATTTTATTAAAAGGAATGACCGATATTATTTTACAAGTAAAAAAATAGTTTGCTATTTGTTCTATAAAAAAAAGAAAATCAGTTATGATTTAAGCAATATCTCATACTTTAGTTTTGGCATTCAAGCGCGAATGATACTAAAAAGCGGCAAGGTAATATCGATTCCATGGATAACGAGCCGAGACTTGAAAAAAATGTTGCTTTCTGTTGGAGTTGATGAAGATAAGTTAAAAAACAGTAGGAGATAGACATGATAAGACGAAAGTTCCTCTTTCTTACAGTTATCAATTACCGGGGATCATATTAGGAACTAGTAATGAATAATTAATATCCATCAATCCAGTCATCTATGGGACAATAGCGGAATAGGACAGACAAACATGAACGTATTAATCAAGCTTGGAGTGGTTCTCGCCGGTTATACCGCGGCTCTGATTGCGGCATGTATTGCCGTGAGCATCCGTCATTTCCTGACCCGGCATACTGGGACTTCGGCTTCGTCGGGAGCGTATGCCCTCGGCGATTTGAGTCTCTTCTTTTTTGTATTGGTAGTATTGTCGATCATCCCCACCATCCTGGCAATATACTTTCTATGGAAAGCCTCGCGCGATTCAAATAAAAATGAATAGGAGTTGCAGTGATTCATATTGGACAAAGAACAGCCCTTGCGGGCTTAACTACGAACAAATTCTCAATTGTCTCTGCAATTAGTTTGTAGTCAATGCCGCAAGGCATGTTCTTGCCATTTGATTGTACTATGGTATTTTTTAGGGAACCTCTAAAAACGCATTACTGTGAATCTGTAGATATCCGTCTATATTATCCCCTTGCACTTAGAGATTCCCATAATTTACCAGAAAGGGAAATAAAACAACATGGATAAACTATTCTTCAAAGGCGTTCTAGCAGTGGCAGTCCTGGTGCTTTTACAGGGATGCGGCACTTCCATATTTGCCCAGAATCCTCCGGCAAAGGAAGGGATCCGCGGACCGGTCAGTTTCTACATCAATGCTTCCGGGCCCTTGGGCGACGGCCTGGGTTCAAGCGCTGAAAATGCCGCAGACGCATCCACCGCTGAAAAATACCGCGCCATCAACCAGGCGCACAAGGAGGCCGGGACGACAATCGTCTACGCGACCGGAACTTATCTGGTGAGCCCGGCGTTCACGATGTCCAGCGGCGTGACACATAAGGGATCCGGGATCGACTCGACCATCATCAAGATCGCCGACGGCGCGGCGTCCGGGACCTTCACCCCCATGTGGCTTGCGGACAAGGGGACGGTTTCCCAATTCAAGTTCTCCGACGCGACCATTGATTTCAACTCGACTAAGCAGCCCTGGTGGACCAAGGGGAAGGGCGGCTGCATCGCCTTTGCCTTTTCAACTGCCGATCATTGCGCCATCCAGAGGGTCAAGTTCATAAATATCGCCGCCAAGGGCGTCGAATCTTTCCCCATCTACTTTATAATCAGCAGTTCGACGAAGGGGAACCTCAGCTACAACCTGATCGAATCCTGCATCTTCACACAGCCGGTCGCGCAGGGCAATGCCGACGGAGGCCTGACATGCATCATGATGGCGGATGCGGCACCCAAGATAACTGTCGACAATACGAACGTCGTCTCAAACTGCGAGTTCCTGAAACTCAAGGCGCCTGAATATTCCGATCTGCCATATGCGCAATGCTGCACGTGTCCTGTCGCAATAGACAACAAGGCCGTAGGAGTGGACGCTTTCTGGTTTATCGAGCCAGGTTCCCAGAGCATGGGCAACAATGTCTATTTCAAAGGGCAGACCATACAAGTCACGGGCAATACACTGGTAGATTCCGGGGCGATCGCGGCGATCCTGATGCATCCGAACGGAAATCTTGCCGGCAACCTCAACATACAGAATAACAAGGTCGGCATGACTCAGCATCCGTATTTCAACCAGGGTCCGCGCGGACCGAACGGAGTCACGATAGAGCATTATGAGAAAGGAAATCCGTCGCTGGGGAATATCACGATCCTGAACAATACGTTCATTGCCCCCCTTCCCAAGGCCGATTCCCCGCGTGCCGTTTCTGCGGACTTCGCAAAAGGTTCCGGGAAACATTTCAACATGGAAAGCATTACTGTGCTCAACAACACCTTTGTGAACTTCCCAAAGGATGGCAAAGAACTTGTTGTCACCACAGACCCTGATTATAATCCGAACTACATCAATAAGGGGAATGTGTTTACTACGGAGACTAACCAGTAGGGCGGTTTTCCTGCCCCGTCGAATGACTGGGGTAAACCGCCAGCCAAATGTCGGGTTAAAACCCGACATGCTTTTGTTGTGAAAACCCCTATTTCCCTTACACTGCCGTCCCATGGTAATCCAAAAATCCATTAATCCGTCATCCTATGGGATGACTATGATACTTGAAGATAAATTATTTTATGATAGAAGTGTGCATCAAATTAACTATAAAATACAGGAGATATGATGTCGCGCAATATAAAGATGGGCAAGATCGAATTGGAACTTTTGACCAACTCGACCGAATTCCTCGGAATCGGACGGATCGCGGTGGCAGGTACGGATGTGCGGACAGGATCGCTGCCGATGCGGCCATACACCGCCACGCATAATGGCATTGAATTCGATCGCTTCATACTTGATGATATCCAGGACCGGAATGGTGGAATGGTGCTGCGGACACGGGCGCTTGGAGTCCAGGGCCAGGTCGCCGCATTGCTCGACCATTCGCTTGATCCGGTGTGGAGCAGCAAACCATGGGACGGACGAAAAGTTACTGAAATAAAGGTGGAATGGGAGTTTGCACCTGCGACCCGGACAATTGGCGAGCATACCTATGAGGGTTTCACATATGCATTCCATGTGGAGACCGCACCGCACGAAATATATTATCTGCTCGACCGCGCCACCTGGGAATTAGGCGGCGATGCGGTCGGCATCACGCTTCTGCGCCAGCAGATGGGCACGGATCCGCGGGTGACTCTGCATGACAAGACTTCCTATTCCACCTCCTCAAAAATTGGTTATCCGATCAACCCGATCATGACGCATGATATTCCGCGCTGGGCTTCCGAGCAGGGTTTCGACTACCAGTACCGTAACGGTACGGCGCTGATCGGTCTCTTTGCCAAATGCGGACTTATCCGCACCATTGTCGAACGCGATGCGGGAGATCCCGGCATCCGCCATTTCGACAAGCACATCTTTGA
>JANYBI010000707.1 GCA_025360875.1 Lentisphaerota bacterium | reverse complement strand
GGAAAAATCAGCTCATATGAGGCAATTTTGAAATTGCCTCAATTATTTTAGGGAACCTCGGCATTCTCTGCATATGGCGCAACAATGCTGTTACAGCGTACATTATTTTTCAGAGGAAAGCTTCAGGGCATTCCCGTACTTTCCGAGGACCTTCTCGTAAGTACCGCTGATGATTCCTTTGATCTTGCCGTCAGGCGTCGTATTGGTCCTCGTCTTGTCAAGAACCTGTATCTTGTCGAAGTTGTCCATCAGCGTTGTATCAGCATCAGTCTTTGGCCCGCCATTGAAGCTCGCGGCTATTTCATCGGTTTTTTGAAGAAGCTGGACGACACCCTGATGCTTCCGCCAGTCCTGACATTCTCGCATAATACTTTAAGGCCCAGATCATTGGTAGTTCCAACATAGAGGAGGTAGCACTGGATCTCCTGCCCGGCGGGCTTTACCGACATATCAAACAGGGGCTTGAACCATGTTTCGAATGTACCTGCATTGAAGTCGATGATTCCGTCAGCCGGGTATTCAACCTTCCCCTTCTTGGCATCAGGCTTCGGCGGCAGAGACTGGGCTAGCGCGGAACAAGCGAAGGAAACAGTGAAAAATAGTACCGCAAACATATTCATGATCTTCATGGTCATCCCCTCTTTTTCATTCAAATTTACCCTTAAACGGTGATTTTTAAAATAATTTCTGGAATATTTCGCAGTAGAATCTATTTTACCTGACTCATTGTTAATTTTTTCACAAGAAATCGGATATGACAAAGAAATTACTTTTAAGCGGCAACGAGGCGGTAGCGGAAGCAGCATTGGATTCAGGAGTTTCCCTTGGAACCGGCTATCCTGGAACTCCTTCCACGGAGATCCTCGAGCATTTCGCCGAAATCGGCGGAAAAGCCCAGTGGTCCCCCAACGAGAAAGTTGCGCTCGAAGTCGGCGTAGGCGCAGCTTACGGGAAGGCCCGTGCCATCGTCACGATGAAACACGTCGGTCTCAATGTCGCGGCAGATCCGTTCTTCACCGCCGCATATACCGGAGTAGACGGCGGACTTGTCATAGTTTCCGCAGACGATCCGGGAATGTCGTCAAGCCAGAACGAACAGGACAACAGGCGTCTTGCGGAAGCCGCAGAAATCCCCATGCTCGAACCTTCAGACTCGCAGGAGGCATATGATTTCACTGTCAAAGCGTTCGAACTTTCCGAGAAATGGAAGATACCAGTTCTGCTGAGACTGACCACCAGGGTCTGCCATTCGAAAACGATTGTTGAAAAGTCGCTCAAGCCGTCAAAAGGGTATTCCGATTTCGAATTTGTCAGGGATCTGCGCGGAAAGGTGATGATCCCGTCGAACGCACGTCCAGCCCATGTGCGGCTCCGCGAGAAGATTGCGAAACTCGCAGAATTCAACGAAGAGTCCTTTTTCAACAAGGTTGAAAAAGGACTAAATGATATAGGGATAATAACATCAGGGATATCCTACCAGTACGCGAAGGAAGCCGAACCAGATGCAGGTTTCCTCAAACTCGGAATGACTTATCCCCTGCCCTTGAATAAAATCAGGAATTTCGCAGGAAAATACAAAAGATGCATTGTCATTGAAGAGGGTGATCCGTATCTCTTCAACCTGATCATGGCTGCAGGTATCAAGGTCGAAGGCAAACATGATGTTTTCCGGCTCGGTGAACTCAACCAGAAGAGGGTCAGGAAAATCCTCGCCGGCGACAACACCCCTGAAGAAAAGCTTCCCTCCGGCAAAGCGCCCCAGCTATGTCCGGGATGTCCACACAAGACCGTATACGAAGTGCTGAAGAAACTGGGATGTACCGTTCCCGGCGACATCGGGTGCTATTCGCTTGGCACGCTTCCTCCATACGAAGCCATGGACACTCTCCTGTGCATGGGCGCAGGAATAACCGCCGGCCTCGGTCTCCGGCACATCCTGCCAGAGGAAAAGGCCATGAAGGTTGTCAGCGTGATCGGCGACAGCACATTCATCCACAGCGGCATCACCGGCCTTGTCGACATGGTCTACAACAGGCCGCCGACCGGTCATGTAGTGGTCATACTCGACAACAGCACCACGGCGATGACAGGACTCCAGGAGCATCCCGCCAGCGGAAGCGACATAAGGCGCAATCCCGCACACAAGGTGAAAATCGAGGATGTCGCGAAGTCAATTGGAATTGAAAACGTGGACGTGATCGACATGATGAAGAATCCCGACGATGTTGAAAAGATAATTGCAAAGAGGCTTTCTGAAAAGAAGACTTCCGTCATAATCGCAAGGCGGCCATGCATACTCTCGGTGAAGCAAAGGAGCAGGAAAGAACACGAAATCAGTAATCAAGGAATCACAGTTCCAAACGATAAGATTTAAGCGAAGACAAACTAAAGTTTGTACTCCAACGAAGAGATGTGCCAGAGGTTGGAGTTCAAG
>JANYBI010000677.1 GCA_025360875.1 Lentisphaerota bacterium | reverse complement strand
AGCCTTGGCTGGCATACGTTTCTTTTCCAGTATAAAAGAGACGACTGTTTGTGCAGGTACTACGATATCTACTGTAAATCTCCCGCATTTTGAAGAGACATTTACGACTGTAAAGGAAAGTGGCGCCCACCGCTGGGGTATCCATCTTCTAATACCCGAAGGCCGTGCAAGGAGGCGCAAGGATCTTTTCCCTGGCGCGAGACAAATGTGGAAACTGCTAAAATCAGTGGCTCTCAAGCGCCTTGAATTTCCTGTTTCGCTCTGCGATGAAATGGGATATGCGGGCGAATGGGAAGGATTGGTCCGTGATGAGACTTTTTTCTGTGCCGCAGGCAGGGCAATGTGTGCCGTCCTTCCAGATGCTTCCATAATGCCTTGTTCCACGCTCGACCCAAGCCACTGTGAAGGTAATTTGAAAGATGCCACACTTGCTGAAATTTGGAACAATGCTTTCATTGCCCAGCGGAATCCCCGACGTGAAAGTAAATGTTCCCGATGCAATGACTGGGCTGTCTGTCGCTCGGGCTGCTGGCTCCAGCGGCAGCATGGGACGCATTGCTTCAAGCACCTGTGGGAAGTTCCTAAATCATTCAAGACGGCAGCCGGTATCGGTCTTTGTCTAGGTGCTTTGGGCGGAAGTAACGGGCTTTTTATGTCAACGCTGAAAGCCGATGACGGAGCCTCTGGATTACCTGCGGATGTTGAGAAAACAAAGACTAAAGATGATCCCAATTCTAATAAAATTTCTGATGAATTGATTCCGAAAGCCCCCCAGATGATGCCAGGTATCCTTGCAATGAAAAGCGGTACTAGGAAACCTAAACAATATACTGTGCAAGACGAAAGAGCAGTTACTAAGGCTCTGAATTGGTTTAGGGATAATCAAAATAAAAATGGTTCATGGGGCGAGGAGCAAAATGAGGCTTTAAGCAGCCTTGTCCTGATTTGTTTCCTTTCGCAGGGGTATGGGCTGAATACCGAAGAATACGGAACGCTGGCATTAAAATCAATGAAGTTTTTATTGTCTAAGCAGGCGCCGAGTGGAAAGTTTTCCGGCAATTCCTATTCCCATGGCATTTGTACATATGCTATCAGTCAGACCTATGCCATGGAGCGTATTCCGATTCTGGCACAGTTCATGGAGAAAGGAATTGGTTATATTATCAGTAAACAGCAGGCAAGTGGAGGCTGGAGCATCGACTACACTGCAGACGGAGACTGGAACTTGTTGTTCTCAGCTTGGCAGATACAGGCTCTGAAAGCCGCAGAACTGGCTGGATCAACAAATCAGAAACTGCCTGAAGCTTTGCAAAAAGCATGCACCTTCCTGCAGAAGACGGCCTTTGTTGACGGTCTTTTCTATACTTCCTCTACCGCAGCCAAGCAAAAGCTGATTAGCGGTGACGCACAGGGCGCCGGTGCTACATGCCTGCAATTGCTCGGTCAGAAAGATTCACCAGAGGTTAAAGCCGCAGTAAAATGGATTATAGATAACGTCAAGGTTGACAAAAGTGAAGAATGGCCTCCAATAGACCGAAAAGAGACATTTATCCCCTGCGCAAGATATTTCCAGACTCGGGCGATATTTAATGATGGTGCAATTCTCGACAAGAATTGGGGTGTCAAGTGGGATAAGGAACTGCTTCGAACTCAAGCGGTAACAGGTTGCTGGAAAGCAACATTTGCTCCAGAAGACGAAAAAGATATGTACAGCGATAAGATAGGGATTGAGACCTGTTTTACCACTGCCATGAATTGTCTTACGCTTCAGATACCACGTATATCCTTCTTGAATGCCCGTCTAGGCAAGCAGGATATGAAACAGCTCAGTTTGCCGCCAGCGGTGGATAATTCGGAACTTAAAATAGGTGATTGATTAGCAAGCTGGTCCTGATGTTTTACTGCTGCTCCGATTCACCGTTTCTCCGATTCACCGTTTCGGTTTTTCTCCGCCATCCGTTCCTTCCTGATCTGGTCGGCAAGTTTCCTGAACTTCTTCATGGAATGTGTGTAGAATATTTTCCAGCCTTCGCAAAGCGAGCTGACAGTCCTGGGATTGTTCTGGCTCTGCGGGAGCCTGTGTTTAAGACAGTCGGCAGAGCATATCTCAAAGCATCCGCACTTTCCGCAGAGACTGCTGCATTTTGATTTCAACGCCCCGAAGTCCTTATACTTTACTGAATTCTGGAGTTCTTCCCAGGAATTATCCATTATGTTACCGAGTTTCAGGTTCGGGTCGACGAAGAAGTCGCACGGATAAACATCGCCATTGTATTCGACCACGAAATACTGGCAGCAGTTCCTGCCGATATGGCAGATGTTCCGCTGGCCTTCGACGAGATACCATATTATTGAATCAAAAAGCCTTATTGAAACTTTACGGGTGTCGGATGCTGCCCAGATATCGAAAATCCCGCACATGAATTCGCCCCATTCCGCGCCGGAGATAGACCATTCAAGAGGTCTGCCTGCCGAATCGAATTCCACGCATGGGATGTACTGATGGAAGAGGAATCCGTGCTCAACCAGATATCTGTAAACTTCACCGGCCTTCCTGACATTTGATTTGCTGACAAGGGTCAGGATGTTGAATTCCGCTTTGTTGTTTTTCAGGATTCCGATTGCCTTCATGACATCGGCATGGCTACCGGCGCCGGCATGGTTTCTCCTGTAGAAGTTATGGATCTCCGGCGGACCGTCAAGACTTACTCCCAGCAGGAAATTGTATTTTGCGAAATGCGCAGCCATCTCGTCGTCGATCAGGATCGCGTTTGTCTGGAGGCCGTTTCCTACGACTGCTCCGGGACGTCCATGTTTCTGCTGGAGCTCAGTTACCTTTTTAAAGAAAGAAGTTCCCATCAAGGTAGGTTCACCGCCCTGCCAGCCGAAAGAATACTGCGGCTGCTGTGTCTGCATGTAGGATGAAACCATCTTTTCCAGGACTTCATCGGACATCCTGTGGATCTTCGTTTCCGGATAAATGGATTTCTTTTCCAGATAGAAACAGTAGCTGCAGTTGAGATTGCAGTCCGCTGAAGCAGGTTTTATCAATAGCGAAAAAGG
>JANYBI010000659.1 GCA_025360875.1 Lentisphaerota bacterium | reverse complement strand
GGCAGACCGTTCTCGCTCTCGTTCGGAGGACTGTCTTTTCCCTTATATTCAAAATAATAGACGTCATTCTGATGCGGTGTCCACAGGGTGGCAGGCACGGTGACAAGACCGCTGACAGCTGCACCAGAACCCTCGATGACGAGCGGCATGGACGCCCGGCCTTTGCTGAGTCCCTGGATTCTCACGCGTTCCCGGTAGTCCTTGCCTGTATTGGCAATGATGACATGGCCACCAACTGCAGCAGCCTTAAGGCCCTGCATAATGGTGGAGCAGGGACCGATCTTGCCGTCGCCAGCCGGCTTTTCGGCACTGCCGTCAAATTTGGCATCGCCGGTGAGATTGTTCACGTAGACGGCCTGAGATGGAGACTCGGCTGCGGAAAGAGGGTAAGTCGCAGAAATCAGCGCGGCAACGGCAAGCATGCTGCAGATGCGCATGGCAAGTTGCAGCTGCCCGCGGACAGGATTAAAAGACCGGAAAAACCCGTTGTTCAATGTGAGACATGCATCGGACTCTTTTTGCATATTCCTTTCTGGGTAAAATGGCCGACGCATCATCGCCAGGCGGCGCTATTTTACCGGGAAACTGTTTCTCGCGTTGAGAAAATGCCGGACTTTCCTGTTGAGGTTCCCTATGAATTCCCTGGCGTTGCAATGTCCTTCCTGCCATTTCATGAATTCAGGATTGATCACGTTCAATATGCATTCGTCGGTATGCGGAGAGGACGAGTAGCGCATCTTCCCTTTTTCAATTGAGACATCGAGCTTCTTCCTTGATTCTGCGTCTATCTCGTCCAGGTTCAGCAGCGAATTTGCGCTCTTGTTGGCTACGAGGCGACCCCGTGAAGACCAGAAGCGCTGTGTCTCCGCCTTTGCGAGCCAGTTGAGGATCTCCACACATTCCTCGGGATACGGAGTTCCGGAGGAAACCACATTGATGTTGGAGGATAGGGAGCACGCGCCTTTATCCTCCTGGAACATCGATGACATCTCCCATTCATCCTTCATGTATTTCGAGATTACCGGCAGCCATGAGCTGCTGCCGATAACCAGTGGGATATCCTTCTGCATGAAAGTTTCCAGGGCGGGGATGCGATATGCCTCTTCGGAGATTCCCCATATCGATCTGTCATGTAGAAACGGTTCAAATCTTTCGACGAATTCAATTATGTCTTTCTTGTTCAGGCTCTGCAGTGAGATGGCATAGTCGTCGGCAAAAGCGGACTTTACGCCCGCAAGCGAGAGCATTTCCAGGAAGTGGAAGTTGTTTATGAAAAGAGGTGGTGAGATCTTGGATTTACCATTTTTCATGAATGATCGCGCATTTTCAAGCCATTTCCAGAAACCGGAGACTTTGTTCAGCTCCATTATATGTTTTGCATATTTCTTCCTGTAGTACATGCAGTTGATCCCGATAATCATGGGAATTCCCCAGGTAATCCCGTTCCAGGTCGCGCTGGCGCGCTGGTTCCGGTAGAACTCACCCCATGAAGTTTCGTCTATTCCCCCGGCCTTACCGGGATCAAAGAGAAGCCGCTTGTCCGCGCATTCAGCCAGGCTGGAGTTTTTAATTTGCGCTATGTCGACCTTCCTCCCTTCGAGCAATGACATCGCCTCGTTGGTGTCTTCTGCATGGACAAGGTCTATGCGGATTCCGCGCGATTTCTTCATGTATTCGAGAAAAAGCCGCCGCCATCCGTCTCCGAATATGAGCATTTCAGAAAGGATCGCGATTTTAATATTCTTCTGTCCAAGCGTGCCGGCGGATGCCGACATCGACGTTACGCTGATCAGTTCCTCGTTGAAGGACTTGTCCTCGGCCATGGGCGAGGACGGAATTGCCTTGACATAGCATCCGCTTCCGGGGATATTTTCAAGAAATCCTTCCGTTTCGAGGAGCTTCACGGCCTGTTGCACCGGCATCTTGCCTGTCTTGAGAATTGGAGCCAGCCTGGCCACGGAAGGGAGTGCGTCTCCCACCTTGTAGCCTTCTTCCCTGATCAGGCGGATAATAGCTTCCCTTGCGGCCTTATGTTTTATGATTCTTCTGCTCACTTTAAGCCCTCTTTGAATAATCCTGTGTCTCATACTGTAATACACCGTAATAATATAATATCAAATAGAAAACTGCCATTCTGAAAGACAGATTCGAAGATATCGCAGGTACAAGGTATTCAAGCATTACATATTACTCCGAACCCGCAGAGTTGAACTGCTCCGCAACGGCATTATCTTATCTGCTGGAAAGCAAAAGGGAATTCAATTAATGCTGAAATACATAATACTGATTGCCGTCGATGTCATTGTCGTGATAGGCGTCGTCGCATTCCTCATGTCCGCTAAGCGGCGGAGGGATCACGGTTCGCTCAGGAAGCCGGCTTCAGGGAAATGGAACTGGAACCTTGCATCGGAGAAAGAAAAGATTCCAAAAGATGTCACCAAGGACAATGAGCCGCCGTCACAGCCTGATTCCAGGCAGGAGGCTGCTGGAGTCCAGGTATGTTCGCTATGTGGCGCGCCGATGGTGATAAGGGCGGCGCAGAAGGGCAAGCATGCGGGCAAGCCGTACTACGGATGCTCCAATTTCCCGAAATGCGAAAATACGGCTCAGTACATAAGCTTGCAGGACACCAAGATCATGCAGAGCATATTGCATTAAGCTCCCATTGCAGCCAACCTTGCCATGCTCATCATCATCGCTATATTACCTCTTCCTCATTTCAAAGGAGTCGGAAAACATGGGCGGAAAGCGTCAGCGCAATATTGGAAAGCCATGTTCGGTGGCCTACTGCATGGGGCCGGCGAAAACACGCGGACTATGTCACAGGCACTACCTGTATTTTTTTCGCAATGGCAGGCTGCCTGAAGCTCCGCCTTGCCGATCTGTTCGAGCTCGTATACCTGAAGATGGTTGAACATCACCGCAGTAGCGCAGTTTTCACAGATGCCCGAGTGTGTTTTTCCGTTATGGTAGAACCGGTAGTGAAAATGTTTGGTCAGCCCTTTTGATGTCTTACGCTTGGATACAGACATTTGATTACTCCTTGCTCAATGCTTCAACAATAGCACACGAAGTCAATTAAGGCAAGGAAAAATTTACACATAATTTACGCATTATGGTATGAAAGGTAACGCGTCAGTCTTTATTTTAGGCT
>JANYBI010000610.1 GCA_025360875.1 Lentisphaerota bacterium | reverse complement strand
CTGATATCGGAGTCGCAGGAATTCACAGGCTCCTTTCCAGAATCAAAATCCTCCATGGGGCAGACGTGCTGATAGTTGTAGCCGGCATGGAAGGCGCACTGCCGAGTGTCGTCGCCGGACTTGTCTCATGTCCTGTCATAGGGGTCCCTACCAGCGCCGGTTATGGCGCGTCGCTGCACGGGCTGACTGCGATGTTCGCAATGCTGAACAGCTGCGCAAACGGCGTGCTGGTCACGAACATCAACAACGGCTTCGGAGCCGCCTGTGCCGCCGCCAGGATAATCAATACCAGATAATGGAGCGCCGGCATCTTGCCGGCAATTTAACTAAACTAGAATTGCCAGCGAGACGTTTACCCGCCGCAGGCGGCGCCTACGGCGACCAGGGCCTCGCGCTCCCGTAGGTGCACAAGCAATCCAATGATTAAGAACACCAAGATTTTAGATTTTTTCGGGCTTAAGAAAAGCATCTCCGCCATGCTGTGCATGGTAATTCTCATCGGTCTCGGCGAAAAGATGGCCGAGAGGTTTCTTCCTCTCTACCTGATGGCTCTTGGAGGCGGAATATTTTCTATCGGCCTGCTTAACGGGCTCAACAACCTCCTGAACGCACTCTATTCCTTTCCCGGCGGCTACGCCAGCGACAAGCTGGGATTCAAGAAAGCCCTGCTTCTTTTCAATATCATCGCAATAATCGGCTATGTCATCGTGATCGCCCTCCCCTACTGGCAGGCCGTCATCATCGGTTCAATATTCTTCCTGGCATGGACAGCGGTATCGCTGCCCGCCACAATGGACATGGTATCGACAGTACTTCCGAAAAACAAAAGGACCATGGGAGTGACCATGCATTCGCTCGTCAGACGGATCCCGATGGCGTTAGGCCCGATTTTTGGCGGAACTCTCATCATGTATTTCGGCGATAGGACCGGCATCCGGCTAGCTTTCTGTGTCGCCCTGGTCCTCGCGATTTTCTCATTAATAGTACAACAGCTTATGATCGATGATGACGGGAAAAGGAAGACTGATGCGACATTGCATCCCTGGAAAGCATTGAAATACCTCAGCCCCGATCTCAGAAACCTTCTCGTCTCCGACATCCTCATCCGTTTCTGCGAACAGATTCCTTACGCCTTTGCAGTTGTCTGGTGTGTAAAGCTCAACAATATTTCCGAACTCGATTTCGGAATTCTTTCCGCGGTTGAAATGCTCACCGCCATGCTGATCTACGTACCTGTCGCGTATTTCGCAGACAAAACCACAAAGAAGCCCTTCGTTGTCGCCACTTTCTGCTTCTTCACGGCTTTTCCGCTGCTGCTTTACTTCTCACATTCCTTCTGGATGCTGGTCGGAGCCTTTGTCATACGCGGACTGAAGGAATTCGGCGAACCGACCCGCAAAGCCCTGATAATGGATCTGGCGCCAGAAGACAAAAAGGCCGTCACATTCGGTCTCTATTATCTTATACGCGACATCATAGTCTCAATCGCATCGTTCGGAGGAGCTTTCCTCTGGGATCCGTCCACTTTCAAGAAAGTTGTTGAACTGGTCGGTTTTGGGAATGGTCTTGTCCCATGGTTTGAAAGGGTCGCCTGTCCTGAATTGAACCTGCTGGTGGCGTTCGCCTTCGGCCTTCTGGGAACAATCTATTTTGCGGCATTCGGCAAAAACCTGAAAAAAACGGAATAGCATTTGATAATTTTTCATAACTTCTGTGTATTCTATGTGTTCTGTGGTTAAATTATCTTTATGAAAACAAAACTTAAAGCAGTAGTCTTACTAAGCGGTGGACTTGATTCGGCCACTGTCCTTGCCTATGCCGCGAAAAAGGGTTTCGAATGCTACACGATCAGTTTCGACTACGGCCAGCGCCACAGGATTGAACTCAAGGCGGCCAACAGGGTTTCCAGACATTTCCATGCGGCACATCATTTCACAGTGAAAATTGATCTCAGGAAATGGGGCGGATCAGCGCTCACATCATCCATCAAAGTACCAAAGGGCGGACTTAGACCTGGAATCCCGACGACATATGTTCCCGCCAGAAACACCATTTTCCTTTCATTTGCCGTCGCATGGGCTGAGACCATAGGGGCTAAAGATATATTCATCGGAGTAAACTCTCTCGACTATTCAGGATATCCTGACTGCCGTCCGCAATTCATCAAAGCTTTTGCGAAATGCGCAACTCTCGGCACGAAGGCGTCTGACGAAGGCTGGAAGTTCAAAATACATGCGCCTCTCCAGCACCTCACCAAGGCTGATATAATCAGGCTGGGAACAAAACTCGGGGTTGATTATTCCATCACCCATAGCTGTTACGATCCGGATTCCAAAGGCCGCGCCTGCGGTAAATGCGACAGCTGCCGCCTGCGCAGAAAGGGATTTGAGGAGGTGGGAATCAAAGATCCGACGGTTTATGTTGACTGAACCGGAGAAACGGGGAATGTACCCAACTGAGATTCGATTACTCACTTCTTGTCTTTGTCTATAAAAACAGGGGCATATGTAGCTGCCAGACCTTGAAGCGTCATGTTGTCAGAAATCGCATCGTGTGGGATGAGCAAGTACGACCACGGCTTACCTTTATGATCTTTTTCATGAGCTGTGGCGTGGGCACACCATTCAGCAGCAGCCTTGGCCTTTGCCAGCACTTGCTCATCCTTCATCTCGTTTGCAGCTTTTGTCTCACAGAGGAATTTGGCCTTCTTCGTTTCAAGCACAAAATCAGGCTCGTACATTTCCCCGCTGCGCTTGTCATATTGGATTTGGAACACTCCCTTGGGCGGTTTGAACCACTTAAGTACTTCCTTGTCGTTTTCCAAAACAACCGTGAATTTCCTTTCGGTATCTGAATCGAACTTCTGAAGAGGATATAGGCATTTGCTGAATCCGACAAATAGCATTTTCCGTATGTCCTGCTTATCGGGAACCGGGGTTCGAAAATCCCGTTCAGTTTCCCCGGCAGGGGCAGAGTAATTGCTGGGTCGGAGAGACGTAAAACCCTTACTTACATGGATCTCGTAATCATCGGCCTTCTCCTCATAGTGCTCCTGCATCTGCACATGAATAAGACTTGCCAGCGCCTTTTGGTGATACCGTAGCACGTTCAGCACCTCATCCTCATTCTTCAGGTAGGATCGCAAATGCGCCACAGCCTGAGTGGAGAGCTTGTAGAGCAGTTTTGCATGATTGTCATAGCAGATGTCATTGAAGTCAATGAGACCATTCACGAGATAATCCTCAAGATGCTCTTCAGTATTGACGCCGCTTCCGCTCATTAGACGATGCTGTTCACGGCGATGAAGCTCCTGTATCAGAATTTCGTTATCCACAGGCAGGAGGCGCACTCCTGCTAGATCGAGCTTGAACTCCCTGAAGCCACGTGAAACTTCACCTTTAGGCTGAATACTGATACGGGGAATATCGATAGAAAGTTCATTATGGAGCTGAATGGTCCTTGCTACGATTCTTTCCACATCAACTTTTTCCGTAATGCCATCGATTCCCTGCTGTGCCGGAGTGATGATCTCTTTCACTTTTTCAACAATCTGCTTCTTAATTTCAGGTTTTGCGAGATCCGCAGAACTTGGCAGTTTTTCAAATTCCCTGTGTATGACATCCAAAGTAGCCTTTGCAGCTTCCTGCTCTTTCAGACTCTTGAACAGCGATGGCTGTTTCTTGGCACCGCTAGCCTTATACTCATCAGAAGCCGTAATATGCTCCATTATCCGGGGTTGAGCTACAACAACCTTGGATTTCTCATCGCTGATATAAACTACTTTCATTCCGCCTCGGATAATCGAGTCAGGACTGTTGGCGTAGTCAACAATCTCC
>JANYBI010000607.1 GCA_025360875.1 Lentisphaerota bacterium | reverse complement strand
CAAGGAGGTAAAGCGCCAAACGGAAAACTATCGGGACTTCAAGGAGATGAGTCTCGAGCTTGTTGACTTGTCGCTCGAACTGGCTAAATTAACGGATAAAGAGTCTGCTTCTTGAAAGCAAGAAATCGGTACTCTTGAGTTGATATAATAATATATGAAAATGATAAAAGTTATTTTATGCAAAGGCAAAATAGAGTTGACAGGATAACGGGATTTATTCGCCTTGGCGAATTGACAGGATAAGTTGAATTCATTAAATCATGAAAATCCTGTAATCCTGTCTACATAATCTTGAGTTCCGGGACAAATGACTATAAGTAATCCAAAACTGCTAAAGGCGGAAGACACTCTTGATCCTATATCGGGCGTCAACTACAAGATCAACTCCCTTTTTTCAGTTACCCCGTCCTGGCATAATCATGATTTCATGGAAGTTTTCCTGATCTCCAAGGGAGCAATAAGGCATCTCATAAATGGAAAGGAGCAGAAACTCGTTGAGGGCGATCTCGTATTCATCAGGCCTGAAGACACCCATTCCTTCAGGCAATACCGCGACAGCGAATGCGAACTCATCAATCTTGCGTTCCATGCGAACTGGTTTAACGAGATGAATATTTTTTTCCAGCCTGAGTTTTCACTTGAAAGCGCTTTGAAGGAATATCTGCCGGAAATCAAGCGCCTGGGTTTGGCTGAAAAAAAATATATGTATGATAGGATGACCGAGGGCGGTGAAAAACTGCTCCAGAATCCCGCCGAAGCCGGAGTTTATTTCAAGATCCTGACCGCTGAAATCCTCAGCATGTTCAAAAAGAGGAAGGTGGGTGACGGACATATTTCAGTTCTTCCCGCCTGGATGGAAAGGATCTTGATGGAAATGAAGAAAAAGGAGAACTTCAAGAAAGGACTTTCCGCCCTGAGGAAAATCGCCTGCCGCAGCGACGAGCATACGTCGCGATCGTTCCGCCTGTATCTCAAGACGACTCCGACAGACTTCATCAACGAGCTCAGGATCAAGTATGCGGCATCATGCCTGCTCAATTCCGACGAGAAAATAGATTTCATTGCCATTGATTCCGGATTCGACAACCTCAGCCACTTCTATCACACATTCAAGAAGACATATGGTAGCTCGCCGAGGAAATACCGGTTGCTCAACAGGAAGAACGCAGTAATAGTATAATAAATTTTCAAGGAAAATTTATAAAAGGAGAATTTATCATGAAAGTCGTAGGAATCAACGGAAGTGCGCGCAAGGACGGAAATACCGCCATCCTCATAAGGACGGCGTTCAAGGAACTTGAGAAGGAAGGTATTGAAACCGAACTCGTCCAGCTTGCCGGGAAAAAGATCAACGGCTGTATCGCCTGCTGCAAATGTTTCGAGATGAAAAACAAGAAGTGCATTGTGAAGGATGACGTGAACTCCTGCATAGAAAAGATGCTTGGCGCTGATGGCATCATCCTCGGTTCGCCGACATATTTCGCAGACTGCTCCGCCCAGATGAAGGCGCTCATCGACCGCGTTGGATTTGTGTCCCGCGCGAATGGCGACATGTTCAAGCGCAGGCCCGGCGCCGCAGTCGTGGCGGTAAGGCGCGGAGGTGCGATCCATGCTTTCGACACCATGAACCATTTCTTCACGATAGGACAGATGATAATTGTCGGCTCATCCTATTGGAATGAAGGCATCGGACGCGAGATAGGTGATGTCGAAAATGATAAGGAAGGCATCGAGACCATGAAGAACCTTGGCATCAACATGGCATGGCTCCTGAAGAAGTTATAATTGGAGATCCCAGGTGTCCTAAATAAAATTATCGGAGTCGGTATCGGAATCGCTTTCGATTGAATTCATTTTCGATGCCGATACCGATCCCGACCCCGAATATAAATATATAAACAGGCCCCTTGTTAAAGACACACTCAATTTTCTTTCTGTTTAGGACAGGGCTGATTGGAGATACAACATGGCATTGCAAAAATGTCCAGATTGTGGGAGCGAACTTTCCGAAAAGTTTCCTCTTTGCACGTCATGTGGATATGACAGCAGGCCTAAATTATCGGAAAAATCAGATATTATAGCTGTAGCCCTTTGTTTTTTATTCGGGCCTATTGGTCTTTGGTATAAAGGGCACTGGCTCGCAGGTTTTGTTTGGCTCATTGCGGCAGTAATTGCTGGTGTTACTTTTGGTGTTTTTTCGACACCATTTATTTTTGTTGGGATTCTTATACATACTGTGATTGTTAAGCCGAAAAAATAAAATTATAATTCCTGTCAGTACATAAAATGAGAGAGGTCCATATGAAGAGATCGATGATCTGTGCCATTTTAATCCTTTCCTTTAATGTCTTTTCCGAGGAGAAAGCCCCTCCGGCTAAGCCTACTGCTGAGGACATTGCCTTGTCTGAGCGCGCTGAGAAAGCGGTTGCGACTGCTCAAGGTACATTTGGGCGCGAAGCGGCTAATTTCCTCGGCAATCCCAAAAGCTGGGTACATCATCTGGTGCTGGTGCTGAAAGGCGAGAAGCCGGGCGATACCGGATATGCGCGCAAAATTGTCGAACCGCTGGTCAAACAGGCGGAAGCTGGTCCGGAATGGCCCAAGCCAGCCCGTATGGAAATCCCATACGCGGTGAAAGCTCCGTTACTGGATGGAAGCCTGGGTGCTGACCCGTCCTGGAAGACGGCGCTTTCAGTTTTGAGTGTCTATGAGTTGAACCAGAAGGAGAAGAGCGACGGCGCCGGGACTGCATGGCACCTGCTGTGGGATGAGAAGTACCTATATGTCCTGATGGAAGCGCAGGACAATGACATTCGTGCGCCTGATGTCCCGCGCGATGGTCCGGTGTGGGAACAGGATTGCCTGGAAATATTCATCCTTCCCGCGTTGGATTCACCGCAGTATTTGGAAATCCTGGTCGGTGCCAAGGGCGCTCTCTTCGACGCTTTGCATACCAAGCAGCCTGATGCCTGGGGACCCTTGCCGAATGGTCCGGCGAAAAACTTCGAGGACCTGCGGAAGTCGTCACGGATTATTGCGGCCCAGCCCGGCGCAAAACAGAAGTACGAGATTGAAATCGCCGTTCCATTCAAAGATTTGCCCGGATTCGAGGAGAAGAAACCCGAAGCAGGACAGGTGCTCTACCTGATGCTTGGACGCGCCGACGCCGACAGCCAGGGAGTGAAATACTACTCGTACACTCCGGTGCTGAGCTGGTTCCATAACATCTGGAACTATGGAGAGTTCGTGCTCAAGAAGTGAAAACAGGTCATTTCCATCATATCATAAGCTCAGGGGATTCCAGATTTTTCTGAATTTGAAACTTTCAAAATCCTTTGTATTTCTTGTGGCGAAATCCTTCACGTTGTGATGTAGAAGGGTGAATGCGAGCCTGGCATCAAAGATGGACCTGTAGGCTGAATTCCGCTGTCCGGCAAAGTTCCATATGTCATTCATCAGCCCCCCGGGATAATCAATTACCCGCCAACGCGGATTTGATCTGAACTGCTGTATCACCGCGACTGCCTGCTGGGCGGAAGCCGGATGCCTGTTCAGCTTTGGATTCCTTAAAAGAACATAAAGTTCCATGAGCACCAGTTCGCATATGCAGAAATTTTCGTTTTCAGCCTGCGATTCAAGGAAAGTCCTGGATTTTTCATGTTCCGGGCAATCCTTGTTGAGCGAATAGAAGAAGATGTTTGTGTCACAGGAAATCATTTTCTTTTAGTCTTTCCGGGCTTTTTTATAGAGGTCGCCGCACCGGTGTTTGCCAGCTCCCTCCATTCGCTTTCAGGGACAAGAGGGCGTCCTCCGAGCTCGACAGCCCCGGGCAATGCCCATTTTTTCGCCTTGCCACCTTCTTTTGGGAGATATACGCTGACAACATATTCGAGACCCCTCCGTGTAAGTTCAGCGAGGCTAAGTTCGCGTTCAGAGGAGATCTTTTTAACCTCCTGATATAGATGCTCCGGCAGTTGGATCTGTGTCCTTACCATGTTCCATCCTTGAATTAAAATATGATGTAAATATTACATCATGCATATTATACATCAATATTACATCACTTCAAATATAAAAACGGAACCATGGAGTATCCTCTTCACCACAGCGCTTCCGGTGTAACGGTCAGCGCGAACTGTGCGCCGGTCTCGATCACGATCAGGTTATCGCCGGCCACAAGATCAATTGCTATGCGCTCTGTTCCGGCATGGTAGCCGTTCCATTCTCCGGACTTGAAGACTCTTTTACCGTTCACCCATACCGTCTTGAGATGTCCTCCAGTATTAACGAAGGCGGTGCCGGCCTTGTCCGATTTCCAGTTCGCCACGCCAATATAGCCTCCTGCTTTTCCTAGGAGCTTCTCCAAGGACATTGCGAAACCTTCCTGTCTCACCTGGTCCGGCCACCATGAATCCTGAGGCTCCTTTTCCGGGAGCTCCAGAGTCTTCCAGGTGGCATCAGGGCTGACCTCCAGTACCGTCTTCTCGTCCAGGGCTGGTTCTTTATCCTTGACAGCCCTGAGTTTCCACTGAGTCACGAGCCCGGGAAGAACTTTCAGCTTGAGTTTTTCCGGTACGGCAACCTGTTTGAAACCTAGGGTGTTAAGTGCGACACGCGTGACAGCCCGATATCCTATGAAATTCAGATGTGAACGATCCGGTTCCCAGAGCCAGTTGCCCTGTTCGAAAGCCTTGACGAGTTCCGGTTTCATATCACCAATAAGACATCCGTATTTCTTGGCCAGGTCTCGCTGGATCTGCGCTTCGCCTGTTCTTTCCGCTTCAGGTTTCTTGGCCTCGGCAGCCATTTCCTCCAGTTCCTTGCTGACAATTTCCTTGACCTTGTCAGGATTTTTCATGTCAGCCGGTTCCATGTCCTTCGGACAATGCATGCGGCCATAGAGCAGGAGAATGGT
>JANYBI010000542.1 GCA_025360875.1 Lentisphaerota bacterium | reverse complement strand
TTCGGAGATAGAACCCCCTCTGCTCAAATACAGAAGAAAAACGAAGAAAGGAGAAAAAGAAGACCTTGAATTAAGACAAAGAAGAAGAAAATTAAGAAGAGGAAACCATCAGAGTTTTAACAACCGCAGGGAAATCCCGCGCACCGCACATGACAACGGAAAGCAGGGAATGAAAAAGATAACATCACAGGGAGTTTCAACTAAGATATTGCTTGCCATTCTCTCAGCTATTTTCCTGACTGGCTGTCATTGTGGCAATTTTCAGGAATATGAAAAAGGTAATATATTGGCTTCGGGCTTTAATTCTCTTGGCTGGGGGCAATGTCATTATCAAACATTGGACATTGGGAGCGCTACCCAGCCGATATTCGAAACAGGGCCACAGTTCATTGTAATATTTCCTAACGGGGAGGTTCTGAAATCTACGGAAATTACCCCTGATAATTCGGATACAAGCAAGCGAATAAATGATGAAAAATACCCTAATGAATTACATATATGGTTCATTTTTAGAGGTTCAAAACTTGCCCGTTTTCATTACTCATGCGACTCTTCTTTTCCAGATGAAAACAAGATTAACGTAAAGATTGGCTCAATAGACGGAAGCAAACTATATGAAATTCCACTGAGGGATTGGCAGCTTAGGGAACTTTTTGGAGAACCAGACCAGACAAGTGCATCATGGATATGGTGAGGTTGCCCCCAGCCCCAAAGGACGGGAAGTAGGGGATGGTTGGGAACTCAAAGTTTGAAACTTGTGATTTTAAATTAGAAATTTATTTCGTTGGAGTTCACAGCTTTAGCGTGCTCTTCTTCCTAATTTATCAATGATTTAGAAGATTGATAGGAATCTTGGGTATCTGCCACGAGAGAAGATATTAATGGGATGAAAAATTGGGACACGCTAAAGCTGCCACGTGAGTCACGTTCCACGTGTCAACGTGGTCACGTGATGAACTCCAACTTGGGAAACTTAAATATTTATGCTTTTATGGATAGTCTCTGATATAAGACGATGAAAAAGAAAAAGCGCCTCCGGAAGGAGGCGCTTTGATAATTCAAAAACTACGATAGCGTTACTTGACCACCTTGAATTCGGCAAGTTTCATCGAAGTCTTCCCCATATCCATCTTGCTCTCGCTCTTGACCATCTTGTCGAGGACTTCGTCGCAGGTCCACATCTTGCTTGTCATCTTCATTCCCTGCTGTTCGATTTCGACTTCGTACCAGTTGCATTTGAAGGTCTTGTCTCCAACCTTGACATCCTCGGTACCTTTGTTGACAACCTTGCAGTTGGGCATCTGCTCAGGAGAGGTGGGTTTGATCTGGGCTTTCTCGATCTTTGCGGGCTCGGTCACTGTCTTCACCTGCGGAGCCATTCCGGGCATGTCCATCGCGGTCTTCATTTCAAGGATAACTTTCTCTGCAGTGACTTCCTTCAAAGTTGTCGTCATGCTCATCTTGACGTTCTGTCCAGCTGCCTCTGTTGTCATGTCCATTCTGACAAGTGTACCGGGTTTGTACTTTGACCATTCCAGGTAGCGCGGGTTGTCCACCAAATCAGCTGCGAAAACAGACGTGCACACCGCTGCAACCGCTATTGCTGCTACGCAGCCCTTGAACATTTTTCCAATCATTTCAGGCTCCTTGTTTATGTTTATCTCATACTATATTTCTGTAAATGCCATAGTCAATTGGAAGGCAAGTCAATTTCAAAAGCAGTCAGCTACCCGAACGAAGTGACGGTGCGAAGTAAATTCAGAAGTCAGGATTCAGAATAAAACCGAATTTGAGTTCAAATTTAATTCTGTCTCCTGGATTCTGACTCCTGAATTCCTAGTTTTGAAATTACCTCAGGTATCTAGTTCGAGGCGTACTTGTCGAAGAATTTCGGGGTAACCTTCTTCGCGTAATAGGGGAATTTCCTTTTCTGCTCCTCGGTCGCGTCCTCAGGGATGTAGAGCCAGCGCCTGTAAAGCCAGAGATACTGGTCGGGATATTGCCGTATGAGATTCTCATTTATCACCATGATGTCCTGGATAAGCTCCTCGTCGCTCCTGTAGTCCGCTGTGGCCTTTGGAAGCTCGATGACGAAGGTCTCGCAGCGTCCGTTGTTCCGGATACAGCCACCAACGGCCACTGGAGTATTGAGTTTTCTTGCGAACATCGCAGGCGCCCGGCTTGTCGGGACGGGAAGCCCGAAGAAATCTACAAATATTCCTCCATCCCTGGCCCTGCTGTTCTGATCGACAAGCGTCGCTATGAAGTAGCCCTCCTTGAGCGCCTTGATCATCCCTTTCACCGCACCTTTGTCGGGGATTACGCGGCTTCCCTCCGAAACCCTCCCCGAATGTATCAGGCTGTTAAGGAAGATATTGTTGAGAGGACGCGCCACAACTGCGAAAGGAATGCTGGAGTCATGCCTGAACTTGAGGCCTGCGAGCTCCCAGTTGCCGATGTGCGGAGTCGCCCATATCAGTCCGTGTCCGCCTTTCCTGTACTTCTCAGTAAGGTTCCGTTCCCTCTCAGAAAAGTCGACAAACTTCTCAATCTTCCCCGGTCTGTCGATGAACCAGAAGAATTCCAGAAGGGCAAGGATGAGATTTGTCGCGCTCCGCGAGGAGATTCCGCGGATTTCGCATTCATCCTTCTCCGGAAACGCGATCCTGATATTGGCACAGAGGAGTTTTTTCACCGACGGTATCAGGAAAAAGAAGAATCCTGCGAATTTCGCAACCGGAAAAAGCATCGAATGGGGAAGCATCCTGACGAACCAGTATACAGGAAGAATTGCCAGGTATTCCAGAAAAAAGCGGACATATAATATTGGTTTTGGAATTTTCATCTAGTTGATAGGATTTTTGATTTCATGATTGCTCTAAGGTAGTCTGAAGTCAAAGGGGAATCAAGATATTCGAATTGATTTTGCTCTAATATAGTATTATTCAGAGACGGTCAATCCAGTATTCCGGAGCTTTTTTGCAATGCATTACTGCTAGAATTAAAATAGTATTGTCTTTTCTTAAGCTGTAAAGGAGGGAATAAGGAAACCTTTTTGTCAAATGCCTTCTGATTCCGGGACGAATTTCAGGCCATGCCTCAGGAAATGATTTGATTTGTTCAATGCAATGATTAGCTTCTTCAAGAAATTCGAATCCAAGGCCTTTGGATTCACTTTCCAAATAAAGAGCAGCTTCGAACATTTCGGTTTCGGCAACACTGAGAAATCGGTGCTTCATTTTGCAGCGGCAAGTCGTTTCTTGATTCGTTTCATCGCATCTATGCCTGAAACAGAACCGATTTTCCCGGATTCATGGGCGGCAAGTCGTCTTTCGGCCTCGTCATACCAGGATTTCTCTATGTGTGTTTCCTTGGTCAATGAATCCGAAATGAGTTCCTGTGCAAGGATTACCCGTTCCCGTATAGGAAGTTTAAAAACTTCAGTCTCAATCTGTGTCAATGTCATGGACATCGTTCACTTTCTCTGTTTTATCAAAATATACCGCAATCTTAATTAAATTCAAAAGACATGCGCACTCATGATTCCAGCAGGTCAGGCCGAGAGAAAAAAACTCAGGAAAGCGCCTTGCCTCTTCTCCTGTGCGGGATCGGAGTGAAGAACGCCCTGCCGTCGGCCCCCTCCCTTATCCCCATGCTGAAAAGAAGGCTCTTCCTGCATGTTATGGCGACGTTCTGGGCTAGGTGCATCTTCTTTTCAATCGGGCAGTCACGGAATTCAGCTGTCTTCACAAGTTCTACACTCATATCCGGCTTTACATAGATCAGGCCCCATCCGTCGGCAAGCTCATCCCCATGCACTGTCCCCTCGGATACGGCGAGATAGAGATAGTCTGCAACCTCAGCGCGTCTGAGCTGTTCGAAGAAACTGCCATTGTATATGGCGCGCTCAAGCTTGTCAATTTCCTTCAGGCACTTGTGATATTCCTTGTTCTTCGACTCCTTGTAACGCCAGCTTTCATATTCATTGAAGAGGTTGTCGGTATCTTTCAGGTGCGGCTCGACCTTCCTTATTTTGACCTCGATGGACCGCTTGATCTCCTTGGTATCCCTGAGCTGGTTCAGCAACCCTTCATGTCCTGAACAGTCCGGCCAGCAGTCGCCACGGTTGTTCCTTACTTCAATTATCAGGGTTTTCTTCGGGAGGAGCCTCCTTCTTCCGGCAGACCAGAATGCCGCTATGTCGGCGCAATATTTTGAAATTCGTGTAGGAACCATATGGCCTATGGCATCAGGTTTCTGCGAGATAAGCCAGCCGAGGGCGGCCCGTTTGAGTTCAAAAGGCTGTATCGAAGTCCTGGCCGTCTTATTTTTCTTAGCTGTCGTCTCTGCTTCATCAAAAACCAGGGTCAGTTGGTCTTCTGATTTCTTCTTTTTCATTTCGGATCTCCGGATTGTTAGATGCTTTTGGAATATGGGAGCCATAAAAAAGAATCTCTAAGGTAACGTCTAAAAATACAGGGAAATGACGTATTTTCAATTGCCAATTTCCGATTGCCAATTTATAATAAGCGCTGCAACATTAAAATCTGGACAAAACCATGAATATAGCTTATCCGCGCCTGGCCACGTTCGCAATCTGCCTTTGCCTGCTAAGCGGGCTCAACGCTCAGGATAGCGCGGTCATGAAGGCCCCTGAATCCGTAAAGGACAAGGACAGTTTCCACATCTTTCTGCTGATCGGCGGCTCCAATATGACAGGAAAAGTCACTTTTCCGAAGGCTGACAAGAAGACGGATTCGCGAATTTTCGTGCTCAACAGCGACAATGCATGGAAATCCGCCGATGAGATCCAGAAGTTCCAGGACAAGACCAGCGACCTGGACAATGCCGGACCGGGCATATCTTTCGGAAAAGCCATGCTCCAGAACGCCCGGAACGATGAAATCATAGGCATAATCAACTGTGCTTCTCCAAATTCTGAAATTAAATCATGGGCGAAGGGTTCCGAACTCTACAACAAGGCTGTTGAGAAGGTGAAACTTGCACAGAAATGCGGGATCCTGAAGGGAATCCTATGGCATCAGGGCGAAATGGATGCGAAAGGCGCCGACTTGAAAGCGTACGGCGAAAATACCGCCAAGCTTATAAACGATTTGCGGGAAGACCTTGCGCCTGAGCAGAAAATATCCCCGCTCCCGTTCGTTGGCGGAAAACTGTTCTCCTATCCCTTTGACAAGGAAGTCGACATCTTCAAGGATTTCAATGACAACCTGGATAAGACATACGAGGAAATCGACAGGCACGGACTTGTTGAGACAAAAGGGCTGAAAGTCAAAGGGGACAATGCCCTTTTTGACAATGATTCCATGATAGAGCTCGGGAGAAGATACGCGGAGTCCATGTCTTATCTTTACGGGAAAAGAAAAGAAGAGAAGAAGAAGAAATAGGCTGTCCGTCCAGCGCCTTCTATTTCCTGCAGAAATCTACCAGCGCCTTGAGCTTTGAAGATGCCTGCCCTTTTGAAAGAGATTCTTCCGCCAGCCCGAACGCTTCCGCCCATCCGGGTGATTTTCCCGACACAATTATTGCTGCCGCAGAATTGAGCATTACTATGTCCCTTAACGGCCCGGTAGACTCTCCAGAAACAATCTGATTGAATATTTCCGCATTTCCCCCCGGATCCTTTCCTATTAGATCCGCCGGTGTCGCCCTGGGAATTCCGAGGGTTTTCAAAGGATCGAATTCGTATTCGTGGATTTCCCCGTTGCGAAGTTCGCATATATGGGTAGTGGTGGTGGTGGTGATTTCATCCAACCCGTCGTTGCCGTGGACGACCATGACATGTTCCTTGCCGATTGTTCTCGCAGCTTTTGCCAGGATGCTGCACAGCCTTCTGTCATATACCCCGATCACCGCCCTCTTCGCATCTGCCGGGTTGCACAATGGCCCCATGATATTGAAGACTGTCCTTATTCCGAGCTCAATCCGCACAGGCATCGCATGTTTCATCGCAGGATGGAGACTGGGTGCGAAAAGAAAGGCTATACCTATCTTGTTAAGACAGTATTCCATGTCTTCGGTGGTCTGATTGATATTCATGCCCATGGCGGAAAGTATATCAGCACTTCCGGATCTGCTGGAAATCGCCCTGTTCCCATGCTTTGCAACGGACACCCCTGCACCGGCCGCAACAAATGCCGCAGCAGTGGAAATATTGAAAGTTCCGGCACCGTCGCCTCCCGTTCCGCAAGTGTCGATCACATTTTCGTCCAGGCAATGGACCTTGATGCCGCTGGCGTTCATCGCCGCAGCACATCCGCCAACCTCGTCAGGAGTCTCACCTTTCATCCTGAGGGCTGTCAGCCATGCCGCGATCCTGATCGATGAAACCTGCCCTTCCATTATCTCCAGCATGCTCGTTTTTGCCTCATCAAACGTGAGGGCTTCATTCTTGAGAATCTTCTGGAAGGATGTTGAAAAATAGGACATTTAAAGTGCGCTTCCTGTCAGTTTGTGCTGTTCATCGCCTTCAGCTTGGTCAAATTATTCTGTGCCTGGTTGGCCCATTCATGCTTCGGAAACTGTTCCAGAAAATATCCATACCAGTGAATTGCGGCCTGGGCATTGTTGGACTTCTCTGAACTGAGCGCGGCGGTATAGATGAAATAGGGGAATTCCCTTGATTCGGGAAAATACAATACAGCCTTCTCAGCTATCTTCCGTGCATCAGGATACATATAGATATACATCCTGACCTTCAAGGCTGTCATGACCTTTTCCGGGGAATTGCTGAATCCCGGATTGGCAAAAGCGTCATCCGTCATCTTTGCAGTCCACATCGGAATGGTGGAAATGCCGATGATTCCACCAATTACGAGAATTACAAAAAGCTTCTTGAGCATATGTCCCCTATGTTTCCGGTCTTAATCTAGCATGAAACGGACCAGTTGGCAAAAATGACACTGGCCTCCAGTTGGGATTCGTGTTTAACGAACATCATGAAAAGGGGAGATTATTTTCGGAAAATCATTTCTTATCTCAAATCTTCTGAAATCGCTTTCATTGAATGTCAGCACATATTCGGCCTTTGCTTTTTTGGCCGCATAGGCAGTCAAGGCATCATAGATTATTCCTCCCGGCATATTCAACTCGGAAAGCAGGGCTATGACAGCCCTGTAGTCTTTTTCATTGATATCGACTACCCGGGCTTTCTCTGTGTTTTTTTCGATAAGAAGCTTCGCCTGCGAAGGAGTTATTTTAGGACTTGCAGGCATGCCAGTCAGAACTGCAAAAAGTTCGGCAAGCGTATGGGAGGATATACAAAAACCAATCTTACCATGGGAGGCGGCCTTGAGCCAGCAGAATGCCTTTTCATGGTTTGGATGCTTTTCAAGGATTGCCGCAATCAGGACTGAAGTATCGAAAAGATAATTTTTCATCTCATTCCCCTGTCAACTTCCTGATTCTTTTTTCACGGGCTTCCTTGACAAGATTAGCGGAATGGCCGATTTCTCCTGAATATACCGCGAGATCCTCTTTTATCCTCAAAGGCCCCTGTCCCTCTTTTGGCTTCAATACAATTCGATTGTCATCCTCCTCAATATCAAGTACCGTACCTGCCTTCAGCCCTATGTGCTTCCGAACCGACTGCGGTATGAGTATCCTGCCAAAATTGTCAACAAGAACTTCCATGGGGTAGCTCCTCTTTATTATTGGCAATATATAATGGCAATTGCCAATAATCAATTGCCAATTAAGAGAATTACAAAATTTTCTTGGGCAGATGTCCTCTCTTTTTCAGCTCATATTTTAGTATGAAACACGCCATATGGCAATATGTCCACATGATGTCTGGCTCCCCTGATTGTAAAAACAAGGAATCATACACCACTGCGGACCAGGAACTTGAATTCCAACCTCTTTTCGATATCTTAACCTCAGTCCAACATCATCGAAAAGTAGAAGATCATGGCTTTTTCTGTACGACTGACCGGATTGGCCAGGCATTCTGGAGAACAGATATTCCGGATGGAGCCGCCATGGTGGCCCGCGAATGTCCTGAAGGACGATCCGCGCATGAAGAAATCCATCACTGACGGCTATCTTGACTACCGGGCAACCTTGTCGATTGAGGAAACTCAGGCAATTCACGAACGGTTCAGGACGGAATCCAGAAGAGGAGTATTCGGGTTTGAGACGTGGCAGAGAACCATACGTCCGATGCTTGCAGAATTGGACTCGGTGCTAGGTCCCCGCTCCGCAGAATTTGGGGAGTTTGAAATTTGTGTCTTCGAATGGGAATCGGGATTGGGGTGAATATGAAACTTATCCGTCTGCTTTGCGGAATCTGTGCAGGCCTTGCCGTCGCGGCGATCCTAATCGGAAGTCTGCTGCTTTTTTTATCGTGGCTCATCGTGGAAAAGGAAAAGGACTGGTCTTTTCTGATAGTCTTCGCTATAGGTTTATTTGCGTCTTTCATTCTGTTTCTTTTTGCCTGGTGGTGCTTAAGGCGACGGAAGCAGGACGAACCGCCGCCTGCGTCATCCGGACCATCCGCTTCTCCTGCATCACCGGAAATACCTGTTCCAGCACCAGTCTCCCTGCCTGTTCATGGAAGCGTCGCCGCCATGGGCGATGTAAGCAAGGCACTCCTCGCTCTCAACAATGCGGACGTCCCATTCCGCATAGTCATGGGCGACGGCAAGGATGCCGACCTGATTGCAGAATGGAATCTGGTAGATGCCAAGTGGCGCGATCTGATAAGGATTGCCGGTGTCAAGAAAGTCTTTAAGATGTTCCTCAAGCTCGATCACGCCGCACGTGAAGTACGATCGCTTGACCAGGAATATAATCTGAGCTGGGATGCCGGCATGCCGGTCCTAAAGGCTGGGAAGGAACTGCAAGCCTCATTTACTGCGGAAATATTTCAAGGTCGGGAGCACAAGAAAGAGTACCAGACAGCATTCAGGGCCGAAGATATCCTTAAATCCGTCTTTGGTCTGCTATGTGGCAAATGTGCGGCTCCGAAGCCGATCTACGAGTACAAATTCGATACCGGCGAAATCAAGACTCCGATAATCAATGCTGTTACGAAGTGCGGATGGACTCTGAAGCAGGTGCCATTCGGCAAACTGTGATCAATAATAAGCCAGCTGGTTTATGGTTTTAGGAGGCTGTTTCGAAAATGACGGACAAAGAAGCAAATGATTTTCCAAATAATCCTGGGGACGTCAGGAAAACCTATGATCCGAAAGGCCTCATATCTGATCCGCTTGCCCAGCGCACTGAATGGACGCCCGCCAGAGGCGGTGGCGTGAACTTCTGCACGCACAGGGTCATCCTGATCAATCCTGAAAGGATGGAATTCCGTCCCTCAGCAGTGATAAAATGTTTATATCTGATCTTCATTCTTTTCGGACTTTCAATGATTATATTCATTCCACTTTCCATCTTTTTGAGAGGTGATCCCGGATTCATCAAGGATTCAATAATTAACATTCTAGCAGGAATGGTTTTCACCGGTATCGGAGGGATTATATTCTATTTCGAGGCAAGTCCGATCGTGTTCGACCGAAGATCTTGCCATTTCTGGAAAGGCTGGGGGAATCCGGACAAAATGCTGAATCCGGAAACGCTCAAGCATTTTACAAGGCTGGGCAGGATCCATGCTCTGCAGCTTATATCGGAATACTGCACATGCAGAAGAAAATCGAAGAAACCGTACTACAGCTATGAACTGAACCTTGTCCTGGAAGATGGTTCCCGGATAAATGTCGTTGACCATGGCGATGTGGAAAAGCTGCGCGAGGATGCCCGGACACTCTCTGAATTCCTGGGCAAACCGGTATGGGACGGGTCGGAAAAGAGCTCCAAATGAGAATCAGGTTTTCCATCAATGTCTGATTAGAATTCAAATGTTTCAAACATTATTTATGGATTGAGTTTTCTTTTAATTCGAGCTTGTTTCCCGCTTCGCTATTGGCTTCGAGGGACACAGTCGGATTTCGAGTTTCGGGCTTCGGATTTAAAAGCGTGCAAATAAAACAAGAAGTTGACGGATAGTATTACGGACGTCCCAAGGCGAACCTCAGGACCGCACCACCAACGAGGCCGATAAGCAGCCATTTGAGGGCTAATGACAATATCAGGATCAATACCGTGAAAAAACCGAACGCGGTATCCCTCTGCAAGCTCCATGCGAGAAAAATAAGCATGAAGAGAAAACCTGCCATCAAACTGTGCACAATGGCATTCCCGAAAGATACAAGTGCAGAGGGAAGTTTGCCGGTACGACGGCGGGAGCGAAGAAGCGCTCCCGTGAAAAGACAAGTCCACACGATGCCGGACACTACCCCGGCAAACGCTCCGGCAAAATAGGCGGGCTGCAGATCTCCTATGCAGTCGAGCAGCTTCTGCGGCTCGATGAACATGTAGATTACCATGGATACGGCGTGAGCCATCGCACCGCAGATGCCACCGAACAGACCACAGGCCACGGCAACTGCCGCGCCCACGATGATTATCCAGATGCGTTCACTTGCCCTTAGGTCCGCGAACATCAAGTATGTCTCCTCCTGTCAGGATCATTTCACCTGTCTTCTTATCAATGGTCACGACAAATGCAAACTTCTTGTCATGCCGTTCGTTTGTATAGTATGTATGTACGCCGTAAAAATATGCCTTATACGCATCGGGGAGATCCTCGTCGCGGAGAAAGCGCAGTTCCGCTTCCAGGTGCTGGTATGTTTCGATTATCTGGGATTTGATCATGAACATGACCAAATCCCGCGGTTTGAGGCGGGTAAATGAAAGATCGATGAACTTGCCCAGGCTGTGCACCTGGCCCATCCCCATCCTTGTAGCGTCTCCGCGCTCGAGATCGCTGAAATAGCGGCTGTTGACGGAAACTTTTTTCTGGGCGGCATCCCTGATCATGAGGATGTCGGGCTTGTCGAATTCCGCAAGCGAGGGAAGCGCCAAGTCTGCCGCTCCGTCGAATGCAACGGCCTTCACGTGCTTGTTTGCCTGTTCCTGCTCGTAGCCGTCGGTCATGTCAAGCCACGGGCAATCCCCGCGGGAGACGTGCAGGGTCATGATGCAATCAGTGGGCTGGGGCAGTTTGACCGGTCCCTGATCGTCGTCACATGACTGCAGGATGAGCGCAAGCAGCATGGCCAAAATGGCATTGATGACACGCGATTTTCTCATTGTACCTTCCTTCAGGGGCTTACGGCAGGCGCACCGGATCTTTTGATACCGGTCGATTCAAAATAACTTCCTCCTGCAAAATACCATTCCATCTGCCCGAGAAGCTCCACGGATGTTTCGGGTTTGAGCGCCTGCGCCTTTTCAGGGGAAATCGGTCCACGAAACCATCGGCCTGATTTTTCGAACTCCTCGTACTCCACATGGTAGTGCAACCATTGTTTCCCGCACGCCCTGCAGGTGGCGATGGAGACGTCTCCAAACCGGCCATTGGTCTCGTCGGTGCCGATGCGCACCATGCTGTAGTCTGCCGCGCGAAATGATGGCGTCATGCACTGGCACGGGGAGTCGCTGGCGTTGATGGATTCAACGGTCGATACGACTGGTTTAAAATCAATGACAAGATATGGAGTGAGCACGCCGGGAAAACCGGGACGTCGGATATAATGGAACCGGAACGTGCCCTGGTCGGGTATTTTTTTGAATAGATCAAGATCCACGGCATACTTCTTTCCGTCGTGACGCAACCAGGCACCTGAAAGCCTCGGACTTGTCAACGTTGAACCACCGCTGCCGATGTTTGCCGACTGCCGGTAGATGAATGTCGCCTTGTCGGGAACTCCCTCGTACCAGTGGACGGAGACATCAGATATGCGGAAGGCGAACAGCAGGTTGGAAATGGACAGCCATGCGAAAATAAGACCTGCGGCAAGGCAAAGTCCAAGCGCCACCAATATGAAAGCAATCATTGGAGCAGGCATCCCTGCGTGCTGGAATGCGCCAATGCAGAATACCGCGATGCCCGCAACGCCGATTCCGCCGAATGTCAGGGCGAGAAAGCCGAAGATGACAACTTGTACCTTTGCCTGCCATCTCAGTGTTCCTGACTGCCGATCCGTAATCCGCACGCCTGGATTCTCTGTCATCGGTAAATCCTTACTTTTTGTATTCACTGGTATCGGAGTTACTGGTCTTTGCACTTTCCTTCTTTCTCAGGGAAGCAATCCACTTGAGCAATCTGGACACGGAAACCGTCAGCACTGAAATCAGCGAATATACGCCAAACATGAACAGAAGAGAAGAATATCCTGACGTACGGCTCTGAAGGGGCTCTATCAATCTGAAAAGTCCAATTCCAGCTCCGATGGCACCCGCAATGGAAATCACGATGGCGACAAGCAGTTGCCAGACACTACCCTTATCAGGATCTCCCTTGGAGAAAGTCACTATAATCGAGATAATTCCAAACAGGATGACAAATATCAGTATGACAATGAAAATGAGAAACGTGCCTTTTGACAGATAATCTATGAATTCTACGAATTGCATTGACTGTCCCTCCTCCAGGATGGTTTCGGATGGCTTTCTCATTGATTCTACAGGGATGATCACCAGAGAGATCAGCGATATCGAAATTGGTAGGAACATAAATAAAAAAGCTTCTCCAAGGGATGACTCCTTATCATCTTTCCCGTAAAGTTTCTCCTCAATCAATACTGCTGGGACACATACCGCGCCAAAAACAAGAACGCCTGCAACGGCTATGACAAGAAGCCAGAGCACAATCTGGATAAACTGCACGAACGAATGGATGTGGTATACAAAAAATACGTCTATGGTCTTAAGCCATTCAGGAAACTGCGACGGGTCCCACATGGAATGGGCAATTTTGGCGACAAGCAGGAAATGAGCGACAATGGCGATATACACGCAGAGAATAAATGAAGGTGTTAGGATTATTCTCCAAGGGAATTTCCATCCTTCCCCTTCCCCTTCCCGGCCCAGTGGGTAATCTGACATATTGCTTACTCGCTTTTTTCAATTCCTTCGATCAGGACACAGCCGCGGGTATAATTTTCGGCCTTGCGCGCCGTACCGCGGATTTTATATTTCTCATCGCGGTCGGCTGCCTTCAGCAGACGCTCCACCTTCGAATCCTTCTTGAAATAGCCCATGATGGGAAGACCGGAATCCTTGCCTTCAGGCCCCATGATCTGGACGCCTTTCCAGCCATCGGCCTCAGCGATCCCAGGAACATAGAACTGATCCTGCATCGCATCTATATGCGCGATGAATTCAACCGGTTTCCCGGCGATGCTGTCAATCTGGTTCTGAATTACCGGCCACTCGATTGCCTGATAGTTCTTCTCGGTTTCCGCCGGCTGCGGAGCGGCGGCGCTGAATTTAACTTCAAGAGGCAGCATCTTTGCGCCGGCCTTGCATGCGGGATTTTTCGGTAATAGGAGCAGCGCCTTTTTCCAGCTGTAGGCACGCGCATAGTTTGTCGCCGCCTTGCCGCCTTCAGCCCGGAGAGGCATGTCGAGAAGGCCGCGCAGCTTGTTCCAGTCGTCGTTCTTCACTTTGCCATGGATCGTCTGCGTGCGGGCCAGATAGACGCCCATCCATTCCTTGTCGAGCGGCAATTGCGGATCGACCAGCGAATTGCCTTCGCAGGCGATGAATCCGGCATCCTTCACCTTTGCGAGCGACTCGTCGTCAATGACCAGCGAGTGCCCGTCCGTGAAATGGGCGAAAAGGTTTTTCTGGAACACATTGTTCGTCATCTTGACCCGTTTCGGGCTGGAGCTCGTGAAGCAGCCCTGGCAGTCGTTGAACGCCATGATGTTGCCATCAAGCTCAAATGCCACATCGCCTCTGGTGTAGACGCCGGATCCGACAGGAGTCCCGCCTTTGCCGTCGGCGCGGTCATACCAGGTGAACAGGATTGTGTTGTTGCGGATGACATATGGTTTTTCATTTTTTCC
>JANYBI010000511.1 GCA_025360875.1 Lentisphaerota bacterium | reverse complement strand
CAGAAACAGAGCCAACGCTGACCAAAACCACAGCATACTGTCGGTCCTGTATGAATTTTGATATATCCTGAATGATCTCATCATTTTCCCTGACGCCTAAGATTATCTGTCCGGCGAAGACGAATTAGATGTATCTGTATTGTTAGAAATCTTGCACAAGTAACTTTTATAAAATTTTATTAAATTAAGTTCGAAGTTGATTCCGCTCAGCGGAGGATGAGGGTCTTTTTCACCTGGGTCAACAGGATATGTTCTGAACGTGAAAGTCGAATTGTCTAGCAAATCTTTATGGATTTTAAAACGAAATTCTTTTTTCTTGTCTAAGTTAATGTAACCATTAAGATCAATGTCTGCTAGTTTTTTCTTGCCATCAAATATTTCCAGCTGGCCAAAACTGAATTTTGACAATGCATGTATATATCCATCTTTAAATTCTGGATTTTCAGAAATCAAAATTGTGAAATCAATAATTCCATCTTTGTTTTCTTTAATTTTAGTTTCAATTAAAACTGACTTTAAGTTCGGATCGTCTATCCCTTCAGGTCCCCATTCTATACCGATATGAATGCCAAATAAAAGGCTACATGTTAGCAATAAGGTAATTGATAGAAAGCATTTTTTTATGTTATTCATATTCCCCCAAGGATGGTTCATCGACATTTCGCTTTTCCAGAAATTTACTGTTGATTTTTGTAAAAATCCACAAGATGATGCGGGAAATTGATTGATTGACGCAATGTTCCAGCATGAATTGGCGTGCAATTCATAATGTAACACAGGCATACTTCGACAAGCTCAGTACAGGTCTTGTCTGTGGTCTTTTCTTCTGTGTTTCTTAAATTCCTGATCACAGGCAAGATGCCTGTGTTACATTGACAAGATGGAAGAATCTTCGCCGAGACGGCGAACTCTACATCAGGACAATTTTTCCGAGCGCAGCTGCGCCAATGGCGGGCAAGCTCCGTCGGAGTGCGGGTGACAAAGTCACCGCTTAGCGCAGACTTTGTCTGCGCACTCCAGCGGACGCCTGCGGCGTCGTAATACAAATGCGAAAAAGTTCCCATAAGTGCCTTTTTTACGAATGCGGATATGTTCTGCGTCTTCTGTGGTTATATTACATCCCTTTCGAAAGCTAAAAATTTTAATCATAAGCTAAATATAAAATAACAGGAGAGAGTATAATGACAGAGAATCAGACCGCAAATCCAGCCCCTCTGGGCCTCATGGGATTTGGAATGACAACCGTCCTTCTCAACATTCACAATGCCGGATTTTTCCCAATCAGCGCCATGATCCTTGCAATGGGCTTCTTCTACGGCGGCATCGCGCAGATAATAGCAGGCGTGCTGGAGTTCAAGAAAGGAAACACCTTTGGACTGACAGCATTCGTTTCATATGGCGCGTTCTGGCTTACGCTTGTAGGCCTGATTGTGGCTCCAAAGCTTGGTTTGGCGGAAAAAACACCTGAAGCTTTCATGGGATGGTATCTTTTCATGTGGGGACTCTTCACTCTCTTCATGTGGTTTGCGACTTTTAAGAGCAACCGCGTCCTGCAGTTTGTCTTTCTCTCTCTTGTTATTCTGTTCTTCATGCTGGCCGCGCGTGACTGGCTGGAATCATCCTTGATTGGAAAGATGGCCGGCTGGGAAGGCATTGTATGCGGAGCCAGCGCGATTTATCTGGCCATGGCCGAAGTGATCAATGAGAAGTACGGAAAAGTTGTATTGCCGGTTGGCTGATCCTGTCACAGCGTTACTGGAGTTCTTAAAGTAAAACAGACATTCCTGTCTGCTTTACCGATTCCTGAACGTATTCGGTGTCGTCCCTCTGAGCTCCCTGAATTTCCTCATGAAATATTTGTCCGAGGAGAACCCGCTCATTTTTGCGATATCCGCAATTCTGAAGTCGGAATTTTTCAGCAGTTGCTCTGCTTTCCTCATCCGCTGTCGCATTATATAGGCGATCGGGGAGATGCCTGTTTCTGAGATGAAGACGCGGAACAGGGTGATTCTGCTGATATCCAGGATCTCGCATAGCTGGCTGACATTCAGCGCCGATTGTATCTGGGAATCTATAAGCGCAACAGCCTTCGCAAAGATATCGCTGTTTCCTGTCTTGTTCTTATCCAGCTTATGCGGGCATATTTCAGGGAGGCTGTAGAGGAGGGAAAGTATCCGGTATTCATCGCCAGTGCCCTGTGTCTGATGAAGAGAGTATATCTGCGAGAAAATCCTGATCGCCTTCACGGGATTGAGAGGGCGGAAAGAGATGTTCCTGTTGCTGAATCCGCAGGAAGCCATGTATTCCGGACATCCTTCGCCGGTCAGATGGAGATAGAAATATTCCCAGTTGTCATCGGGATTTTCATAATATTCGATTTCAGTGCCGGGCCACAGGGTGAACATGTCCCCTTTTGAAACCTTTGTCTCCTGTCCGTTGGCGACGACAGTTCCAGACCCTTTCGTGATCACATGCGGACAGAAGTAATCCGGATGGAAGTGGTAATGGGATTCGCCATAGCCGGTAAGGTGTCCTGCCATTTTCAGCCATAGCGAGGCTCCGGCAGGAGGTTCGGGCATAAACCACAGTCTTGGGATGTTCTTGTCCTTCATCGGTCTTGTCCTAAATGAATGCTTAAGGCCTACAGTGGCAAAGTGCCCAAGTGACCGAGTGGCCGAGCAAGGGAAAAAGAATTCTCTAAAATCTGGGCACTTGGCCACTTTTCTATACACCATTAATCCGTCCCAGCTTGCCTAGGACGGTAAAGATCCTTTATGAAACAATAATATACCATGCTGGAAACAAAACTCAACCGTATGCCCTGTTGATGATAAGGATATTATAAGGTACAATATTGCATGTAATGATACAAATATGAACCAGAGTCATCTCGCGGTGACGGACAAATGGATTACTGGATTTGAATTCGATGAAGAGACGGAAACAAATTACAGTTATAGTTATATTTATGATTGCGCAGCAATCTTTTGGAGTGCGCGGTGTCAGCCGCGCTTTGGGATTGTCTTAAAGCGGTGCTTACACACCGCGCTCCGAAAGACGCTCCGCGTCAAAAATATCGGATAAATGCATGCACTCAAATTATTCATAGGGCAATAGGGAGTGCGATATTTAACAGGAGCTCGGAAATGGAAGAATTAAAAGAACAGCTGGAGAAATATTACAGAAGTAAATGGGCGAAGTACAGGGAAGACGGGTCGCCGGATTTTGCAAATTTCGGAACATTGCGCAAGATCGAGGACAGGATGGACCAGTTCGTCCTGGAGAATCCGGATGCTGATCCTAATCTCATAAAGGCTGAACTGCATGAGACAATCGCTGAAAAGTTCGAACCTGTGATTTTCAGCCATAGTCCGTTCTATTACGAGATGGGAGTGAAGCATTCGTTCAACTGGGGAACTCCGCACCAGTTCAACGCCGGAAGCTGGATGTTCAGGAAATACGAGCATCTTTTTAGAAAAGCAAATCCTGAAAAGATCAGCCTGCTCGCCCTCAGGACCCGCTGCGGCATAGACTGGTTTGACTGCTGCGTCGATTCGGATCACCACAGCGTCGGTTACACGAAGATGCTGGAGAAAGGGATTTCCGGCGTGATTGACGAAGCTCTGGACTCCAGGGCAAAATGCCAGAACGGTTCAGAAAGGAATTTCATTGATGCCGCAATCAGGAGCATGAACACCGTAATCAGGATCTCAAGAAAATTCTCCGACAAGGCGAAGCAGATGCTCGAACATGCCGGGACGGCAGATGAAAGGAAATTCCTGTCCATGATCGCGGATACGGCTTGCCGTGTCCCTGAGCATCCGCCAAAAACTTTTTATGAAGGGCTCGCTGCGCTGTGGTTCCTGAGGGAGGTCACCGGAAGCATCGAAGGCATCGGGATTTCGATACTCGGGCATCCTGACAGGGTGCTTTATGATCTTTACAGGAATGATGTTGAGCATGGCAGGATCACTCGTGAGGAAGCAATCGGACTTGCAGGTATCTGGATGGCGCCTACCGACATCAAGTTCGACATTGAACACAATAACTGGCCAGAAACCTCTACAACTCTCACCCTCGGAGGCTGTGGCAGGGATGGCAAGCCAATATACAATGAAGTTACGGAGATTTTCCTCGAGGCGCATTCAAGATTCAAATTCATGAATCCGAAACTTAACTGCCGTTTCGGGAAAAATTCCGATGCGCGCTATATCCGGAAGATATCGGAGCAGATCCTGGATGGGCACAATGTCTTTGCCCTTCTCAACGATGACTGCCTTGTGGACTCGAATGTCAAAGCCGGAAAAGAAATTGGCGACTGCAATCTTTACGGGGCAGGGGGATGTCAGGAGACTATTGTCGAGGGATGCGAACATTCCGAAGGGGCATACTACTATTTCAATATGCCGAAGATCCTTGATTATTGCATCCATGGGCATGATGAACTGAAGGAAACTTTCTCGGAACTTGCGTTGAAGCCGTCGAAGATCCTTGAGAGCGGAAGTTTTGAGGAATGCTACGGGAGATATCTGGAGACAGTGGCTGAATTCATCGTGCAAGGAGCCGAACTCAGGCGTGACGCGGGCGCAGTGTGGCCTTCTGTCAATCCATGTCCTTTTTTCTCTTCCACGCTTTACGGGTGCCTCGAGAACAGGAAAGATTACAGTGCCGGCGGGGCGATATACAATCCGTCAGGACTTAGCCTTGTCGGATTCGGGACAGTGGTAGACTCCCTTTATGCGATCAAACGTGCGTGCTTCGACGAAAAGTGGATCAGTCTGCCCGAGCTGTCATCTGTTCTGCAAACAAATTGGGAAGGGCAGGAAAATCTGAGAAGCCGTTTTGCGGGATTGCCGAAATACGGGCATAATTGTCCCGAGGTCGATGCTCTTGCGAGGCGTTTCGCCGATGATCTTGTGGAAATATCCGATGGGCTCAGGAATGCCAGGGGCGGAAAATTTCAACCGAGTTTTTTTGTCTACTATACTTTTGTGAGAATGTCAGGGAACACGCTCGCAACGCCTGACGGGAGGCGGAACGGAGACATGTATTCGCAGGGGATTTCTCCTGGAAGGCTGAGCCCGGCCGGTTCGCTGACCGATACGATAATGTCTCTTGAAAAGGTTGATTTTTCAAATTATCCGGGAAACGCCGTGCTTGATGTCCAGCTGCCTCTGGGGAAGATGGATGCCGGTACTCTGAGTTCGGTCATCATGGCTTTCGGGAAGATCAAAGCGCCAACCCTCCAATGTAACTGTGTGAGCGTGGAACAGCTGATGGATGCCCAGCTACGTCCCCAGGAACATAAGGAGCTGATGGTCAGGCTCAGCGGATTGTCCGCAAGGTTCATTGCCCTCGAAAAAGATATCCAGGACGAGATCATAAGACGAAACGTATTTTCCTGACAGGATGATTTGCTTCTCTGATAGCAAAGGATACACTTAAAATGCTCCATAAATATAAAGGATATTGACCTGCAGAAAGGCCGTACGTTTGTGCTGAGCTGGGATGTCCGTAACGGCGATAAGGCGTTTTCAACACCTATTGTGGAGTTTCTGGCTCTGACCAAATCGGGAGCCGTAATGGCGAAGCAGGAGGTGCTGTCCGGAGATCCGGCTGTCGCCGACAAGTGGGTGACCCGCAGCGTAAAACTCGTAATGCCCGACACGCTGAAAGAGTTCGATTCAATACACCTGCGAATTGGATTCGCCACTCAGCCTACGGAAGCCGGTTCCCTCTACAAGGGATTTATCGACAACGTGACGCTGACCCAGTCAAAGTGAACAGTGCTATTCGAATGGAGTATAAAAAATGTCTTAACTGATTTCACTTTTAGTAAATACGATGCTATTTATTGAAAGATAATTTATGACATTTAGTTGATTGCTTTGATGCATAGCATCTTTTGGAGTGCGCTGTGTCAGCAGCGCTTTGAAATGCAAAAAAGGCGGCGTTCACACGCCGCACTTCCGCCGTCTTTTTTTAGGTTATGGTGCGACAGGGTGAAATACGGCTTTGCCGTAATTAGAAGGCAGAATGATGGAGCATGAAACAAATAACTACTGGCCGCATGCGCCGATCCATAAAATTAACCAGAACGGAACTTACATGGTGACGCCTGGAACTTATCGGAAAGAACATTCGTAAGGACAAAACACCCTCACGAAAGATGTGGTATCAGTTCTGGGACAAGCTGATTTCGTTTGAAAAATCATATTATGCAAGATCAAATTACGTAAATAAAAATACGGTTCATCATAAGGTTGTAAGTAAAGCAGAAGATTATTATTGGTGTTCGGAGGCATGGTTCAAGGGGAATTCCGACAAGGTCTTCGTCAGAACTGTTGAAAGTTTCAAGACAGACAAGCTTAATGTCTATGACGATTTCTGATGCGAAGCATCTTTTGGAGAGTGGCGTGTGAGCGCCGCTTTTTAATCCTAAAGCGCTGCTGACACAGCGCACTTCCGCCGTCGCCATGTGGGCTATGGCGCGACAGGCCGAAAGACGGCGTTGCCGTCAAGTAAAATTGGAGAATCAATATGAAAAACAAGATTACTATTGCCTTATGTATCGCGCTTTATGGCGTATCATTATTCGGAGCGGACGCTCCCTCTCTTGCACACAAATATGTCTTTACTGACGAGTCCGCTGAAATCACCTTGGTTTCTCCGGCGGCTGAAATTCCATACGAGCTGAAAACTATCACCCGTGCCGGCTGGGGGCCTTCTGAAAGCGGCAAGGCGGCTGTCAAGGATGGCAGGATCCAGATGAAGCCGTTGGCGGAAGGGATACATGTCCTGTCATTGAAGACAGAACCCGCCGCCGAACTGCGTTTTCTGGCGATCGCTCCTCCGGTGAAAGCCGATCCCGACGTGATGCGCCGGAATCTTCCGCGCTCCGCTGAAAAGTTGCTCAAGGGCGGACCTTTCAAGATTCTGTCGATGGGCGACTCCGTGACAAATACCGGCGATTACGAAAACATGCTCGCCATGATGATTTCAAGAGGGACTGGAAATAAGAACATTTCCGTTTTCGACAAATCATATCCCGGACGATCCATCGATGCATCGGTCCGCAATTTCAAGGAGGATGCTGTCGCGCTCAAGCCTGATTTCGGCATGATCATGTATGGCCTCAACGACCAGATATGCGGATGTTCGCTCGATGGTTTTCTCGAGCAATATGAGTGGCTGGCGAAGCATCTGGCTGACGAATGCGGTGCCGACGCCATATTCCTGCAGCCTACGCCGCACATTGATATTCCTGTGAAGAAAGATGACCCGAGACCGGATCCGAACCCGCCTGAATATGCGTTCCGCACCGTTGGATTTGCTGAATCCGTAAGCCTGCTCGCAGACAGACTGAAAATTCCATACGCTGAAACGTTCAGTGCCATATGGGGCGACGGGGGAATGACAATAGAGGATGCCGCCATGAAGATGTGGCCTCTCTATCCGACTTCATATTCAGAGCAGTTCTCCTCGATGATTGAGACCGACGGGAAAGGCGACACGATCCATCCGAATGCGCTTGGACATCTGATGATTGCGAAAGCCGTATATAACGCGATTGCTTGTCCGGTGCTGCCGGTCATGCTTGAGAAAAAAGGTTCCAGTGCATGGACGGACTCAGGAGTCACCAGCGTCATTGCGATGAAGAATTGTTCTGACAAGGTTATGTCCGGACGGCTTGCCGTCTATCCGCGGCTGGAATGCGAACCGGTAATCCTCCAGGGTTTCGGCGAATACAATCTGAAACCCGGGGAATCGGCGGAATTCAGGATCCGCTGGCCAAAAGCGTTGAAGCCTGAGGAGCTTCTCAGTTATCCTGCGATATCATGTCTTGCGCCAGGGAATCCGATAATCTCGACAGCTCTGTTTTCAGAAGGCAAGATGAATGTTTTCGGAGTGCCGGCTCCGTTTGGAACGCCCACGTTCATCCGCGAACGTATGGTCGCGGACAATACAAAAATCCTGGCACGCCTCGACAATGGTGAAAAAGTGGAAGTGGATATTCCCGCGGACAAGGACAATGGCAGAATCCCCCTCATACGGAAGGTTGCTGGCGGATGGGCGGTTGCGGAACTCGCATTCTGCAGATATTCCTCTGCGTTGAAGGGTGAAGCGGTTGTGGACGGGGAGGACAATGAATGGGACGGCAATAAATGGTCGGTCGACGGGGAGCCATGCCAGGCGCGTTGGGTGCGTGGTCCGGAAGACAAGCGTACAAGTCTGGCTGAATGCAACCTTCAGTGGAGCACAAAGGCCGGAGAGAAGGGGCTCTTCATGGCGATCAGGGCGAACGGCGCAGTCGACAATGACGGGTTCATCCTTTATTTCGATACCAGGAAACCTGAACTTCTCGGGACGCCCGGCCCATATTACTGGGCATCGGGATCCAAGGAGAAGGATGGCAGTTTTAGGATATCCAAGGGTGAGACTTCCAGGAATGCGACCGGGCTCGATATAAAAAAGAAGACGACCGACTACGGTGCGTTTTTTGAAATCTTCATTTCGTACGATCTGATGGACATCTCTTCATGGCCTGAAAGCGGCGATCTTGGATTTTTCCTCTGGTGGACGCACCGTGGACCTGCCGGAACGACAAATCTCATGTGGTCGGAGGACGGTCATCCATGGAACACCAGATGGTATGGCGTGATACGCATTGCGAAACAGCCGGGACAGCCTATGCCATGGATGGTCAGGATCAAATGACAGAGCTGACTGCAAAAATACAAAATCCGGTTGTTTCGGAAATTGACCATGTTGGAGTTCACGGCTTCAGCGTGTCTTGGTATTCAAGGATTACGCACACTAAAGCAGCGCACTCCAACTTTAGCAATCAGCTCAATAGGGGCAATTTTGAAATTGCCTCGACAGATTGCTATGGGCGTCGCGCCTCCAGTGTTTGAAACTTGCCTCATCCTTCTGGTGGGA
>JANYBI010000490.1 GCA_025360875.1 Lentisphaerota bacterium | reverse complement strand
TCAGGCGCCAGAGCTGCGAAAAGGCTGTTGCGGCTATCAGGAAAAAACATCCTCATGTGAAGGCTCTGCGCGATGTGTCGCTGGAACTCCTCGAAAAGGAGAAGGGGCTCATGGACAGGATTGACTATCTGCGCGCCCTGCATGTTGTCGGCGAGAACACCAGAGTCGTCCAAGGTGTGAAGGCTCTGGATGATGGCGATGTTGCCGCTTTCGGGAAACTCCTCTACCAATCACACGAGAGCTCAAGGACGAATTTCGAGAACAGCTGTCCGGAACTCGACTACCTTGTAGAGCTTTCCAAATCCATTCCCGGATGTGTCGGCGCGCGTCTCAGCGGTGGTGGGTTCGGCGGAATAAGCATACATCTGGTAGAGGAAAAGCAGGCCGAGAAGTACTGCGAGAGGATTAAGTCGGCCTTCAGGCTCAGGACCGGAAAAGATACGGAGACGATCATCTGCGGGATAGGAGATGGCGCGTCCGCCAGGAAGATTTGAATATCCAATAATGAACACGGAATATCCAATGATGAAGTGAATTCAATAAATCTAGGATGATTGAATTAAACTTGGATATTGGAAATTCCTTGTTGGATATTGGAAATTCAGCTAATTTATTTTGGATCAATTATGAAAAAGAAAATAGTCATTCTCGGTTCCACTGGCTCCATCGGCAGGAACGCTGTCAGTGTCGTGAAACATCTTTCCGGCGAATTTGAAGTTGTCGGACTTGCCGCCCGTGGCAACATCGGACTTCTCGGAGAACAGGCGCGGGAGCTCAAGTGTAAATACGTCGCTGTCTCCGACAAGATCAAGGCCAATGAGCTTAGGGGAAAACTCCATCGCGGCTGCAAGGTGCTTGCCGGCGAAGAGGGGATTCTTGAGCTCTGCCTCAGGGCTGAAGTCGATCTTGTCCTCTGCGCGATTGTCGGGACAGGGGGGCTGATACCGGTCCTCGAATCTGTTAAGGCGGGAAAAGATATCGCGATCGCAAGCAAGGAAGTCCTTGTGATGGCCGGCGAGCTTGTCATGCGCGAAGTCCGCAGGCGCAAAGTCGGATTTCTTCCGGTCGACAGCGAGCACAGCGCGATATTCCAGTGTCTTGAAGGTAAGAACCACGATGATATAGGAAGGATCATCCTCACGGCAAGCGGTGGTCCTTTCAGAGGCAGGAAATTTTCCGAAATGAAATCTGCGACATATAAGTCCGCGCTTGAACATCCCGTCTGGGACATGGGGCCAAAGGTGACTATTGATTCCGCCACGCTGATGAACAAGGCGCTGGAGATAGTCGAGGCGAGATGGCTGTTTGATGTCTCTCCGGAAAGAATTGACGTGGTGATCCATCCGCAGTCTGTGATACATTCCATGGTCGAATTCATAGACGGAACAGTTCTTGCGCAGATGAGCGAGCCGGACATGCGGTTCCCCATACAGTATGCGCTGACATATCCGGTTAAACATGCCGGTTCGCTGAAACCTCTGGATTTTGCGAAACTCGCAGGCCTGACTTTCGAGAAGCCTGACAGGAGGAGTTTCCCTTCCTTGGATTTCGCGTATGCGGCGCTGAAGGGGGGAGGAACTCTGCCAGCGGTCATGAATGCGGCCAACGAAGTCGCTGTTGAACGTTTCAGGAAATCTGAAATAAAATTCACGGACATATGGAACATTATTGAAAAAGTGATGTCTTATCATAAAAAGCTTGACCGTCCGTCACTTGATGCTATTCTATCAGCCGACAAATGGGCGCGTGAGAGAGCAGCTTCGACATTAAAATGAGCGCTCAACTCCTGCAGGTCTCTAAGCTGACATAACTCAAACCCGGGAATTTGTAAATGATTGGAACTTTTTTCACGTATATTGGTATATTCCTTTTCATAGCGTTCTTTTTCGGATTCTGCATATTCATCCATGAACTCGGACATTTCATGGCTGCCAGATGGCGCGGACTGCACGTGATCGCCTTTTCCATCGGTTTCAAAAAGATATGGGGCTATAAGTACAAGGGCGTTGAATACAGGATCGGCTGTATTCCGTTTGGCGGATACGTCGATCTGCCGCAGATCGACTGTACTGGCCAGGCGAAGGACGAGAATGGCAACAACCTGCCGCCGGTCAAGCCGTCTGACAGGATAATCACCGCGTTTGCCGGACCTCTTTTCAATGTGTTCTTCGGCTTTTTCCTGGGTGCCTTCCTCTGGATACATGGCATCCCGCAGGATACTCCGCGAATGACTTCCTTTGAAATAGCGTCTGTCGTCGAGGACAGCCCGGAATATAAGGCGGGGCTGAGGAAAGGTGACGTGGTACAGACCTTGAATGGCAGCCATTTCAATTCGACATGGATGGAGTTCGTCGAGAAAGTGCTGTACACGGTCGGCGAAGCCGAGCTTGGCGTGAATCGCGGCAACCAGAAAATGACCATAAAGTATCTTCCCAAGGCGAACAAGCTTTTCATGCCTGAAGAAGGTCTTGGCTTCCCTTTTTTCCTCCCGAAGATTCCCGTAGTGCTAGTTCCCCTGGCCAATTCACCGGCCACGAAGGCCGGACTCAGGAAGAACGATGTCGTCCTGAAAGTCAACGGAATCGAGGTCAACAGCTTCGACGAGTTTTTTGACAGGGTGAATGAATACGCGGAAAAGCCGCTCGTGTTTACGATCCGCAGGCATGGTGAAATCATGGAGATCGGCAATATTTCCGCTATTGAAACGCAGGAGTCGAACTTCTACAGGATTGGCGTAGGATACGATTACGCCATACCGATAATTGTTACAAAGATTATTGCCGGTTCCGCGGCTGAGAAAGCGGGGCTGCGTATTAATGACGTGATACAGAAGGTGAACGGGAAGGTTGTTTCCAACCCGCAGAAGTTTTTCAATATGATCCAGCAGAGCAGGGGTGATGCCATGGATTTCATGGTCTTCCGGGACGGACAGTCCATGAACATTTCAGTGACGGCGAAGCTCATCAAAAATTACGATATAGGGATACTTCCCGTATTCTACAGTTACCCCAACCCCTTCCAGCAGCTTGTTGACACGATAGACAGGACAATCAAGGCGATAAGGAGCATGTGCTCAAAACAGAGCACCATCAAGCCCAGGCATATGAGCGGTCCGATAGGGATTGTGAACGCTATCGGTAAAACTGTATATTACGGTGGCGTAATCCAGGCTCTGAATCTGATTGTCATGATTACCTTCAGCCTTGGAATATTCAATCTCCTGCCGATACCGGTACTGGATGGCGGGCACATACTGCTGGCGCTCATTGAGAGCGTGACCAGAAGGCCGTTATCGGAAAAGTTTGTGAAGCCTATTTTCATCGCATGCATCGCATTGCTCATCGGGCTCATGGTCTTTGTGACATTCTATGACATGAAAAGGATATATAATGATGTTGCCAGATCCTTCATGTCGAGCGAAAAAGTTCCTCCTCCTTCTGCTCCTGTGAAAAAAGAGATGCCTGCCGCCACGCCAGAGGAAGTTAAGCCGTGATGTTTCCGTGGTCAGGTGTCAGGAAGAAGTTCTGAAATCATGTATGGTGATTTAAGGTAGTGTTCGCCGCCTGCGCCCCGCCGGATGGCGGGTCTCGGCGAAGATCTGATTTTCCTTGCCTGGGACTGGCAACTCTACATCCTGAAAATCAGTTCTAGTTTGAATATCCAATATCCAACAAGGAATATCCAGCCGATGAAGGGAAGAAAAGACGATCTCATCCAACGGTCTGATAAAATTGATTCTGTATTGAAAGAAACCGATGATCGGGGCTAAATATTATTCAAAATCATAGACACTGCCAAGAGGAAGGAATGCGATAATTTCCTTGGATATTGGACATTCCGTGTTGGATATTGGGCATTCATGTTTTACGTGTTTGCCGGCTCAGAATAAAAACGAACCGGATAATCTCCCGTTTCCCCTATTCAAGATAGCAGAACATGAATTTCGTGTCTCCGAAGCAGACGAGATCGCCGGGATGGACCATCCGTTTTGCGATCTTTTCGCCGTTCACGAAGGTTCCGTTTGTACTGTAGCAGTCGAATACCAGGGCTGATCTTTCATATATGATGACCTGGGAATGTTTCCTCGAGACATCCTTGCTGTCGATATGGATTTCGCAGTGGGAGTCGCGTCCGACGTTAAGCGCTTTACCGGCCGGGGGAAGGGCGAAACTGTATTTCTCCAGTGTCTGTTCGTCAATGCACAGCAGGCAAAGTTTTTCAGACCTTCTCTCGGAATTGGAGTTGAAATCCTGATTTGCGATGTTCGTCTCCTGATCAACATGGAATGACATGGCATGCTTGCCCAACATGATCCTGCTGTCATTGAAAAGAAGAATCGGGTTCTCGGCGCTGACGCCATCAACGGTCACGGGATTATCGGGATTTGCATGGATGGTCCGGAGATAGTTGCAGCCCATGTAATGGAAAATCATTATCCAGACATTCTCATTCTGTAGTTTGAAGTCACAGAAATCACTGGGGCCGAATATGTAGAAGTTATCCCTCTTGAATCTTGTTTCAGCGCTAGTACCCTCATAAACTAGGGAGAATTCATCCTTCTCAGGTTTTCCCTTGGCGAATTCGATTTTAGACGTCTGCGTTGTCGTCCCTCCGCTGCTGAAGTTGAAGATGATAGGGATCTTGTCGATGAAGAGGACATGCTTTGACCCTTCCTTGATTATCGACTGGTGGCTCGGGATGCCGTTTGCTGACATGAGCGAAGTATTGCTTGATTCAATAAGATACCATTCCGAGGCAAGCTTCTGCAGTACTATGTTGACTGTCTGGACGTTTGGAATTCCGACAGGAATGTCCGATGTGTGGGGATCTTCAGTTATTAAAAGTCTTTGTTTGCTGGTGAGGAAATCCTTCTTCTGCCATGTCTGCCTGGACAGATAGTAACAGGATAGCGTAGGCTGGGAACGGCCTGCAGCAGGAGCGGGCGCCGGGGCTGCCACTTGTACAGGTGCAGGAGCTGCCGCCACTGGGGGAGGCGAGGAAATAGCCGTTGATGTCTGCTTCTTTAATTCCTTGCTGACATCAATGGTTTTCTTGGCGGTGTTAGGATCGCCCTGCATATTTAACATGTTGACAATTCCCGTTGTCCGTTGTGAATAATGGATAACAGCACAATCTATGCCCTTTAATTTATTTTAAAAAAGCATGAAATCAAGGTTCATTGGTAAAGTATGGCTAATTATGGCTTCGGGTTATCATCCCCCTGATGCTCCGCACCTTGGAGGCTATATCATCGGCGGTTGTGATTTCCGTTACCATTGCGATTCTAGTTGCGCCTAGGGCGACGAGGTCGGGGATGTGCCTTTCCTTGATGCCCCCCATGACTGTGAATGGAATGTGCAGGAGTGGAGGGATAGTTCCGAGGATGTCCAGGCCAAGCGGTTTGTATCCTGTTGTTTTTGTCTGGGTCGCAAATATCGGTCCGAGGTTTATGTAGTCCGCTCCGTCATCCTGGGCCTTTAACGCCTCAGCCTTTGAATGTGTGGAAGAACCCATGATCAGTTCCGGGGCAATCTTCCGAGCCTCATCAATATGCATGTCGTCCTGGCCGAGATGTACGCCATCGGCGCCGCACTCAAGGGCGATATCCACGTGATCGTTCATAATGAGAAGCATTCCGTGGGCATCGCAGATTTTGCGAAATTCGCAGGCGAGGGGCAGAAGGTCCTTCCTTGTCAGATTTTTCTCCCGCAGCTGGACAATTTTCGCTCCTCCTGCGGCGATCTGCTCAAGGACATATGACGGACTTCGTCCTGCGCAGAATTCCGAACTGATAACAGGATAGATGTCAATATTCCCGAATGCTGCAAGTCTTTGAGATTTTGTTTTCATAATTTCAGGTAGGGCGTCCCTACCTTTGGAACTGATGAGGATCAATCGGTTTCAAATTGAAGTCAGGTTTCCATTTCGGCGACTGCGAATAGAAGGCGTTCGGATTGTCGAAGAGGATCGATGAAATTGTCTTTTCAGGATGGCCGTCATTCTTCATGAAATCGCAGACCTTCACCAAACTCAGCGGATCGGATATGCCCCAGTCGGCGGAACCGTCGATGATCATCCGTTCGCTCCCGAACTGTCTGACGAGTCCGGAAACCCTTTCAGGTGTGAGCTTGGAAATCGGATAGACTGTCATGCCAGTATAACATCCAGTCTCCCTCGCGAAGGGCATCGAGTCCTCGGTGTTGTGGTCAATTTCGACCAAGTGCTCGGGAATCTTTTCGTTCTTGATGACGTCAATAGTCCATTTGATGGCCTTCGCCTTTTCAAAATGGGCCAGATGGATGATGACCGGCATCATCCTCTTATGGGCGATGCTGAGCTGTTTGGCGAAGACTTCCTCTTCCTTCTTATTGATATTGTTGAAGCCGATTTCACCAAGGGCGACGCAGCGCGGATGGTCGAGGTATTCATCCATGCCGGCTATGACTTCGCAGGCAAGCGCTGTGTTCTCGGCCTCCTTTGGATTGACCGACACGGCCGCGAAATGGTCGATGCCGAATCTTTGCGACCTTACGGTTTCAAAATCCAGTATCAGGCTGAAATAGTCGAAAAAGGTTCCGGCGTATCTGCGGTTTGTCCCGAGCCAGAACGAAGGTTCGACGCAGGCGCGTATTCCGGCGTCGTACATCCTCTGGTAATCATCGGTCGTCCTGGAATACATGTGTATGTGCGGTTCAATGATGATCATGGCATTTCCGATTGGTTAATTATATTTGCCCGAAAATTAACCCTCAAAAGTCGATAATTCAATATGCCGATGATTTCTGGCATATGCAGGACGTGAGCAGCCCTCTATGGAAGGAAGGCACCTTCAGCTTTTAATTTTTCCCGCAATGCGTCCGTGTCGACTTTACGGAAGTCGTCATCCCCATTTTGCAGGAGAAGGGCCGCCGCCGCACCAGCTGCCTGTCCCATCGTCATACAGGGGGGCATAACCCGTATGGATGATTGCGTTTCACGGTCCGCGGATACTGAACGTCCAGCGACGATCACATTCTTCAATCCTTGTGGCAGGAGGCATCTGTAGGGTATGCCATGGAACTCGCCCTTGCGATATATGGAATCCTCTTTCTCCTGCTTCCAGGTCCACTCGCCCTTTCGCTCGCGGAGACGGTTTACCCACGATGGATGGATGTCTATGAAGAAGCAGTTCAGGGAAATCTCGTCCTTGAAACGTTTGCGTGCATAGTAATCATCGACGGAGAGAACGTATTCGCCTACTATGCGTCTGGTCTCGCGGACGCCTAGCAGACTTGCCGTCTGGATAAGTTCAGCATTGCCAGAGGCAGGCAGATATTTCCGGAAGGCATCACGGAACTGTTTCGCCTCAAGGCGCCCATCGATCATCGCCTTGGTAACGCTTCTGGCATCAGCGCCGTCGACGCCCCAGAGATGTCCGCTGTTCATACGGAAACCCGCGCTGAAAAAGTCGTCCTTGATCAGCGGGAATTCCGGATCATCGATTATGCTCCGCTTATAGTTTGCGGGCGCATCTTGGGTTGAGACTCCGCCCATTACCATGCAAAGGGAGACCGGCTGCATGTCACCGTCCTTGTCTCCTTTTACTGTTTTAGCGCCAGCGAAATGACAGAGGTCGGCATCGCCGGTGCAGTCTATGAAGAGCTTTGCGCTGACAGCCGAAAGTCCGTCCTTGTTGGCAATTATGGCTTCTTTGACCATACCATCTGGAGCAGTCTCAATACCTGACATCGTAGTGAAGAACAGGAGATCGACGCCACAGTCTGTAGCGATTCTGTCCATGATTATCTTCATGGCCTCAGGATCGATTCTGCCCATATTCTTGATGTCATCGCTGGGAGTCTTGCCTTCATAGACACGGAGGGCGTCGAGAATTTCCCTGGCGAGACCGCGATGTATGTATTTCTCCCCGTCGTGGAAGCCGCACCAGCCGGGGACAAGTCCCGCTGTCGCCATTCCTCCCAGCATGCCAGTGGCCTCGACTAACAGCGTCTTAGCTCCCGATCTTGCCGCCTCTACAGCGGCACAGAAGCCTGAAGGTCCTCCTCCAGCGACTAGGATATCATAGCCATTCAGCTCCTTTATGCCGGATATCTTTCTTGTGCTCATATGTATTCATCCTTTAAATTTCATTGTTCAGCAATAGCATAGCCTCTTAAAATTAACTATGCGAAAAAATTATTCTCTGAAAAGTTTCATTTTCAAATTTATGCCGTCCACTTCCGCGACTCCGATTTTGCCTTTAATGGCTTCAGCCGCCGCAATTCCCGCTGCTTCGCCTACGGATGCGACGACCGGCATCACGCGCAGGGAGGAATGCGCCTCATGTGTCGAGCTTATCGCCCTGCATGCCATCAGGAGGTTCCTGCTGCCCTTAGGCACGATGCAGCGGTATGGAATCTCATAATACGCACCCTCGACATCTTTGAGGACGGTTCCTGTTCCGGACGGATTATGGATATCGATAGGATATGAACTTCTGGCTATCCCGTCATCAAAGGCCTTCGCCTTGACCACGTCATCGGCGGTAAGGACATAGTCGCCCATGACCCGCCTGGTCTCCCGCACTCCGATCTGCGAAGCCATCTTCATGATGAACGAATCCCTGCAGAGTGGCGATTTCTTCCTGAAGGCATTGAAGAGTTCCCACACCTGCTTGCGTGCGATTATCTCCGCCTCTCCGAGCTGTTTCGAATTTGTTCCGTCCCTGGCGATTACCCTCGTGGTGTTGAAATGTACGACATCAGGCCTGAGCGTCCTGAAGATCAGGACATTCTCGCGAGGATCGCTTATCTCGCCTTTCGCCTTTCCGTCCTTGAATACTTCATTGAGTTCCATATCCAGGGCTTTCCAGTCATCAGCCTTGACACCGCCCAGCCTGAAGCAGAGAGTCATCGGTTGGCATGCACCGTCTTCCTTTCTGCCCTTTTCAGTCTTAAATCCTGCGAATTCCGCAAGATCGCCATCGCCGGTGGCGTCAATGAATATTTTGGCCTCGAAAGATTGCGCACCTTCCTTGCAGGCTACATTTATCCTTGAGATCAACCCATCCTTGCATATGGCACCTGTCACCATCGAGTGATAGAGTATTTCAACTCCTGCATCGAGTAGCAGCTTGTCCAACAGAATCTTCATGATCTCGTCATCGAAAACGTGTCCGTCCTTTTCAATTGCACCGTTTTTGGAAAGTGATTTGACCAGCTCCATAAAGACGGATCCCGGCAGATAATGTTTCGAATCGGTCTTTGAACGGTAGTACATGAAAGGATTGACCAGTCCGCTGGTCGCCATTCCGCCGGCAAAGCCATAGCGTTCTATCATCAGGACTGACATTCCGTTTCTTGCTGCGGCAACCGCAGCGCATATTCCTCCGGGACCTCCGCCAGCTATGATCACATCGCAAGTCTTGTTCATTTGTATTTTTCCTTTCTAATTTATTTTTAAAAACTTCAGTTTTCAAAAATAAATTAACATGATAAAGGTTGGAATGGCATAGATAATTATGCTATTATAGTATAATTTTACATTATTTAAAAGGCGCGACGGCGCCAGCTGTTGGCAATTAATTGCCGGCAAGACCTGTGCTGAGTATAATCGAAGCATGCCGGCGCACCGTCAAAACCATGGACAACATCATAAAGGAATTCTCGGATCTTTCAGGTGCCTACGGACGGCTCTTCCGCTGTTCCGTGTGTTTTCACGACTACAGCGGGGAAATCTTCAAGGCTGCGGATATTTCACTCACTACGCATATGAATCACTTCTGCCAGCTTGTCAGGAAAGACAAATTCTGCGATAAGAAATGCGTTGAATTCGATTCAAGTAATGTCAGGCACTTCTTTTCCAGCGGGAAAAAGGAGCTTATAAAGAAATGTCATGCCGGAGCGATAGAGTTTGCCGTACCGGTTTTTTCGGAAAACAAGCTTTGCGGTGCCGTTTTCCTCGGTCCTTTCAGATCAGCGAAAACCGGCAAATTGCCAGGGATGATAACGCAGGCGCTATCCGGGGAATTGTCTTCCGAAGCCAAGATGGTTTTCAAAGGTTTGCCGGAAATTTCGCCGTCTAACCTGGAAGACATGCTCAACATGACGAAGCTCCTGGCCGAAAAGCTTGGCAGGACAATTTCAATATTCAACAGGGATTACATCCTGGGGCAGGGATATCCGGAGAAGATATCATATTTCATCAACCGCGAATTCAAGAACGGAATATCCATTGCCAATCTGGCGGAATTCCTGTCGTTGAGCGTTTCGCGGACAAGCCGTCTCGTGAAGATCCATGCTGGGAAGACCTTTCCTGAACTTCTCGCCGAAAGGCGTATCGAACATGCAGTGTTCCTCCTGGAGAACTCCTTCTTCAACATGGAGATGATCTCGAAACAGTGCGGCTTCTCCGAGCCATCCTATTTCTACAGGACATTCAGGAAGATCCGGAAGACCACGCCCGCAGATTACAGGGGAAGCTTGAAGAAGAAGAGGAATTCATCTTCTTCGGTGTGATATTTGCCATGACAATCCTTTCTGCCGTGGAGAATGGTGGTTATGAGCGGCTTGTTCCATTTGAAAGATTCATTTCCTGCTGTAAGCTTTTCATTCCTTCAAACTGAAATTAATGATTGGAAGATTGATGTCGGACAGAAATTACAACATGGGCAACCCGCTGCGGAATTCGCGGTCATCGACCTTTAGCGTCCTCATGGTGCTGCTGATTGCGAATATCGCAATGTTCATGATCCAGATATATACCGGCAGGGACGCTGGAAACATCGAAAGCAGGATCGGCTCAAGCGAAATCACCCAGTCATTGGCCCTTGATGCAAAAGACATCCGTGACGGCCAGGTGTACAGGCTAATTGCGTATATGTTCCTCCATGGCGGGATCATGCATATCCTTTTCAACATGTGGGGACTCTTCATGTTCGGCTCCATCCTCGAACAGAGAATCGGCTCGTCGAGATTCTTCAACCTCTACTTCATCAGCGGTCTTAGCGGAGCAGGGCTATGGATGCTCTGCAACTGGAACAGCGGAGCATCCTGCATAGGCGCCAGCGGAGCTATTTCCGGAATCATCATTGCCACCGCCATGTTTTATCCTGACATGATGATCATGATGCTCATCCCGCCGATTCCGATGAAGCTGAAGACATTCGCATTTGTCTTTGTGATTGTCGAGCTGGTATTTGAGCTTTCGGGGGCGGGCGGCCTGATGAATATTGCGAATATCGCACATCTCGGCGGATTCCTGGGAGGATACCTATATATAAGACTGCTTTACAAGAACGAGGTATGGGACATGTTCGCCGTATTTAAATTCTGGAAGAAAAAAAGTACGCATACGATGAATAATCCTCCAGCAGGATGGAGCGTTGCCGGAAGAGTATCACAGGCGGAGCTGGACAGGATACTTGACAAGCTGTCGGCTACAGGAATCAACAGCCTGAATGAACAGGAAATGGAAACACTTGCAAAAGCACGCGAACAGATGCGTGCAGAAAGAGAAGGATGACATATGGCTTTGAAAAACAAGAAAACTGCAAATTTCAAACCTGTGAAAAAGATGGAATCCGAGAAGAGACAAAAGCTCCCTCCGCTTGGAAAGGGCTGCAAGGAAATTGTCTGGCTGACCAGCGAAGCGGCGCCTTACGCCAAGACCGGCGGTCTTGCAGACGTCTCAGGGGCGCTCCCGCTGGCGCTGTCGGAAAGAGGGCACAGGGTTTCCGTCATCATGCCCTACTATCCGCAGGTCATGGGCGATTACGCCAAGCAGGCGAATGTATGTTTCCAGCTGCTCGGGGTACCGTTCCTCAACAGGACTGAATGGGCGCAGATACTGGAACACAAGGTGAACCCGAACCTGACCTACTATTTCATCGAATACCACAGGTTCTTCAACCGTCCCTCCCTTTATGACTGGCTTGGCATGGAATATGGCGACAATTCGGAGAGATTCATCTTCTTCTGCAGGGCTGCGATGCAGGCGATGCTGGCGCTCAGGTTAAAGCCTGA